>JAEWEN010000054.1 GCA_023389275.1 Bacillota bacterium | reverse complement strand
TTAGTTATATTACACTATATTATTCAAAAAGTTATGTAAATGTTCTTAATTAGTTCCCTTATTTTTTTAATAGCATAAAATAATAATATAATTTCTTTTAGGAGGATATAGTTGGACCTTTTCACATTTTTCATTAAAGAATCAAAAATTCAACCTGTAATTCATAAATCTAGTTTTACAATTAATGAAGCATATCAAATAGCTAAAACACTTGGAATAGATTTTTCTAAAGAAAAATTTGATTTAAATCAGTTTACTATGGGAGTAAACACAGAGTTAGAACATGGTAGAAGAACACCTGAAACAAATGTAAGTAATGATAACCCGATTATAACTGGTAAAATTGCCCTAGCACATCTTAAAGAATTTCCTGATTATTATACTAGACTAAAAAAACTTGAAATTGAAGCAAATGCCTATTGGTCTAAAATTTAAGTAAAATTAAAGCGATACATAAAAATATGTATCGCTTTTTTTAATATACATTTAACTCATATATATCTGAAAACTCTATATTTATCCTATCAACATTTATTTCTTTATTTTCATCTAAATCAGTTAGTATATCTTTTTGTACAAGCTTTCTACATGGCATATTTATTATAAACTCACTTCCTTTTCCAAGTTTACTTTCTAATTTAATTGTTCCACCATGTTTTTCTATTATAGTTTTTACAAGTGCAAGGCCTATTCCACTACCTTCTTTTTGTCTTCTTAAAGTAGAGTCTACCTGTCTAAACCTTTCAAATATTATATCTACCTTATCTTCAGGTATACCGATTCCTGTATCTTTTACAGATATAGATATGTAATCTTCTTTATCTAATATACTTACTTCTATTTTCCCATTTTCATTAGTAAACTTAATTGCATTTGATAGTAAATTAAGCATTACTCTTTCTAGCTGCTCACTATCACAGGCAATTATTTTTTCCTCTATTTCTGTATCAAAAACAAGATTAATATTTTTACTTTTAACATAGTCTGCTACAGATAAAGTAATATCTTCAATAACAGAAACAATGTTGTGATTTTTTAAATTCATCCTAGTATATCCAGAATCAATTTTAGTAATATCTATAAGATTGTTACTAAGCTTTATAAGTCTAAAACAATTTTGCTTCATTATATTAATATATTTATTAGATGTAAGAATCTTCATTTTATCCTTTTCACTTTTACTTATTGTTGATACTAATTGTATAATACCTAAAATAATATTTATTGGAGTTTTAAGTTCATGGGATACTGTGCAGAAAAAGTTTGTTCTTAGCTCATCAAATTCTTTCATTTTTTCTATTGATGCTTGTCTAATTTCAACTTGTTTTTCTAATTCTTGAATTTTAATCTTTTCTGTAATATCACGGCATGTAATTAACCTTCCCTTTGTTATATTATTATGGGAAAAAGGTATTGAAAATATCTCTATTGTTTTATCATCTATCACATATATATACTTTACATATTCACCTTCGTCTTCCCATTCTCTTTTAACATTAGATAAAAATTCTTCTTTATTTGTCACTTTACTACTTACATAATTTATAATATCTTTGTTTGTTGTACATCCCTTTTCAAAAGGTATATCTAATATATTTATAAATTGCTTGTTAATATGTATTATATTATCACTTTCATCTACTACTAACACTCCATCAACAACTGAATCTAATATTCCATTTAGCAGTTTTGTTTTACTTTGATTCTCTTCACACTCTAATTCAAGCTTTTTAAGTAGAATCTCTAAATCCTTATTTTTATCTGATAATATATTATTTAAATTTTTTAAAGAAAAGTAAGGTTCCTGTAAGCTACATTTTACAATATCATTATATATGTATATATAAGATAAAAGCTGAAACATATGAGCTAAAATACCAAAGGTATCAGTTATTTCATCAAAAAACATAAAGCATATTTTGCTCATTAATATAAATAATATAGCAAGTCCTAGTCCCTTATCTTCTCTTTTAGGATTTATTCTATTTTGTCTACAAAGTAATACTAAACTAATAAACAAAAATATTAAACTTATATATCTAGATGTCATATTAAAATAGTTAGCATATTTACCTTCTAAATAAGTATTAGGTAATATATCAAAGCATATTATACCTATAGTAGATAGCAATAATATTATTATAGATATACATATTATTTTAAATAAATTAAGTCTTTTACCACTTAATAAAAAATAGGCTAGAATAGAAGCACTTTGAACATATCTTCCAATATCCCATGGTTTTATAAATTTATCAAAAGCAATTATATTAACAATATTTACTTCTCTATATGAAATTAACTGTAATAAATCTAAAATTGCTACAGATCCAAATGCTATACCTAAAAATACTATTCTTTTGTCTTCTATTAAATTATAAGTATTAAGACATAGTACAATCATAACAAACCCTATAGCAATACCTAAATTTTCTACTATAGTATTATATAGTGGAAAATTTTTATATCCTAATAATAACATTGCCATAAATAAAACTATGTAAAAAGTTTTTTTTAAATATATTTTGTCTTTGCCAGTTACATTAACTTGCTGCCCTACTAAATTATTCATTTTTTCCTCCTGTAAATAAATTAAGTTACAATTCAAAAGTCTAAGTAAGAAAGTGATACATAAATTTATGTATCACC
>JAEWEN010000047.1 GCA_023389275.1 Bacillota bacterium | reverse complement strand
ATGAAATACATAATTATTGCAAAGCACCATTAAAAGAAAATGCAGCTTTTAAAAGTAGAAAAGTAAACAAGCTAGGTAAGTTAGGCATAGGATATGATAGAGTTAATGACAGTGAAAAAAAGATACTTGAAGAAATTCATAGATTAATAGAAAATAAAAGCTTAAATGATAAAGGGAATTTAATTTTATATAGTAAGCTAAAACCATGTCCAAGCTGTTACTTAGTAATTAATCAATTTAGAAAAAAACATCCAAATATAAATGTACAAGTAAAATACTATAAAGAATATGGAAGTAGTAAATATATGAAATAAAGGCTTTCTTAAAAATAATTAAGAAGGCCTTTATTTTACTTATCTTCTAAGTAGTCTATTATAGATCTTGAAAATATAGATGCAGCAAGTGAAATTATACTTTCATCTACATTAAATCTTGGACTATGTAAAGGTTCATTTAGTGTATTTTCTTTATTACAGCTTCCTATATAAGCATATAATGATGGAACCAATCTTGAAAAACAAGAGTAGTTTTCCCCTGTCATTGCAGGTGTATCTATTATTTTTATGTTTTCTTCATTAATAATTTTTCTACAGGATGATGAAAAAAGTTTTATCATATTAGGATCATTAATAACTGGGTAATATGATAATTCACTAAATACATATGCCTCTCCATTATTAACTTTAGCGATAGACTTAGATATTTGAGCTATGTTTTCACTTATTTCATTATTAATTTTATCATCACAGCTTCTTATAATTCCTTTCATTATACAGGTCTCAGGAATTATATTATATCTATCTGCTCCAGAATTAATTGAACAAATAGAAACTACTATAGGATCTGTAGATGAGTGCTTTCTTGTTTTCATAGATTCTATACATGTGTAAATTTGATGAGCTATAGAAATAGGGTCTACTGCTTTTTCAGGAGTTGCACCATGTCCACCTTTTCCTTTTATTTTTATTTCAAAATTAGTTGAACATGCCATTGCACATTTACTAGCTATTCCTATGTTTCCTGCCTCAATGTCTGGCCAAACATGTCCAGCAAGTGAAGCAGTAACCTTAGGATTTTCCATAACTCCTTCTTCTAGAACCTTATCTACTGCTTTTATTCCTCCACCTTCTTCACATGGCTGGAATAAAAATTTTATATGTCCACTAAATTCACTTTTTAATAAGCTAAGAATTTTAGCTGTAAGTAGTGCCCATGTTATATGAACATCGTGTCCACAGGCATGCATAATACCTTCATTAAGAGATTTAAAACTACAATTAGTTTCTTCTTTTATTGGTAGAGCATCAATATCTGCTCTTAAAAGAATACACTTTTCGTTTTTAGTATTTTTTAATCCCTTTAACTCAGCTATTATCCCAGTTCCAGCTACCTTTTTTACACTATCAACATTCATTTTTAAAAGTTCTTTTTCTATAAGATTAGATGTTTTAATCTCTTTAAAGCCAAGTTCAGGACACATGTGTAGTTGTCTTCTTACATTTATAAAATAGCTTTCCAGTTTTTTAGCTAAATCTTTAATCTCAATATCTAACATAATAAATCCCCTTTAAGGTATATTTATTATTAATTTTATCATTTAAATAGTAAGTTTTCTAAATTTTAATAGTATTAGTTTCAGCGTTTTCTAATAAATCTTCTATAAATAAGTTTTCTTCATCTAAAAAATTAGATTTTGAAAATATAATATAATCTTCTTCGCTTAAAGGTCTAGAAAAATAATACCCTTGAATAACATCTGCTCCAAGTTCCTTTAATAGTTTGTATTGTCCATATGTTTCTACTCCTTCAACTACTATTTCTAGATTTATAGAGTGGGAAAGCTGAATTATACCTTTTATTAAGGATAAGCTGTTAACATTAGATTCTATATTATCTACAAAAGACTTATCTATTTTTAAAATATCAATAGGAAGTTTACTTAAATAGCTTAGAGAAGAGTATCCTGTTCCAAAGTCATCTAATGAAATTTTAAAACCAGCAGATTTTAATTCAATAAGAATCTTAATACAATCTTCTATATTATCTATAAATACTTGCTCTGTTATTTCTAGTGTTATTTGAGCTGGTAAAACGCCTTCTTCTTTAACAGTAGCAATTATTTTATTTACAAAATTCCAATCTCTAAATTGCTTTGGAGAGATATTTATAGAAATATTTTGCTTTATTTTAAGCTCTGATTCTAACTTTTTTAAGTATCTACAACTTTCTTTTAATACCCAGTTCCCAAGTTCATCTATTGTTCCAGTGTTTTCTGCCATTTGAATAAATTCACTTGGATAAATACATCCTAATTCTTTATCATTCCATCTAGTTAAGGCTTCTGCCATTTTAACATTAGTTTTTTTAGAAATAGGAATCTGTGGTTGATATAAAATACTAAAAGAAGTAAAGTCATTATTATTAATTAAGGTTTTAAGTCTAGATTCTATTAAAGCTTTTCTTTGTATTTTTCTTCCCATTTCATCTCCAAAAAAGCTATATTGATTTTTTCCTTTAGCTTTAGAGTCATACATAGCCATATCAGCATTTTTAAATAATGTATTAACGTCTACACCACTTTTAGGGAAAAAGCTAACCCCTATACTTGCAGAAATGTTAATTTCTTTATTATTAATATTAAACATATTATTTAATTTACTTAAGATTTCTCTACAAAATTGGTGTATTTCATCTTCAGATTTAATGTTTTTAAATAAAGTTATAAATTCGTCTCCACCGATTCTTGATGTTATAATTCTTTCGTCTTTTGAGGATATTTTTTTAAATATTTCAGCTACAGATTTAAGAAGTTTATCTCCTTTTTCATGTCCAAATATATCATTTACATTTTTAAAGTCGTCTAAGTCTAAAAATATTACTGCACATTCGTCATGTTTTTTTGAATTCTTTATATAGGAAGATATTTGATTAGTAATGCTAAGTCTATTGTGTAGACCTGTAAGAGAATCACTATAGGCTATTTTTTTTATTTCTTCTTGTAGTCTTGTAAGTTCTGTAATATGTGCACCTTTATCTAATAATTGCCATTCTAAATATATAACAAAGGAAATTAGAGCGATAAGTCCTAAAGAAAGAAATATTACTTTTTTCATTGCATTTTTTAAAACATCTTCTTTACTTTCTATTTTAATGATCCAGTTAATGTCTTCTACTTTTATTTTGCTAGTATATGAATAGTTTCCATTAAATCCTTTTGATTTAAATATTGTTTTTCCATCTGAAGTAGTAACAAGTAAATCATTTTTTTCCAATATAATTTTAAACTCTTCTTTTGAAAATATACTACTAACATCTGTAGTAATAGAAAAAAATCCTAATAGATTTCTGTTTTTATATACAGGGTATAAAGTATCAACATCTTTATATGAATATATTGATTGTTTCATTTCAATATCTATATCTGATCTATTAATATCAGAATTTATTTTAGTTAAAGAAGAGCCTATAGGTTTTCCTTTATATTTAGAGGAAACATCTAATCCAGAACTGTCTATTGAGGAAATAATTTTACCATTTTTATCAGAGAAGGTTACTTTCTTAATTTGTGGATTTCTAGAAAAATATTCTTTAACTATAGGATACATACTGCTTTCAGGAAAATCTGATGCAGTTTCTAAATCATATATAATGGCTTTTAATAATCCGTAGCTATCATATAAGTCATCCTTTACTTTTTCATATACTTGTTGAACATTTTCTTCCATTTTTATAGAATACTCAGTTTCCTTTGACTTATAGTAATTTAAAACAAAAATAAGACCTATAATAAAAAGAATAATTACTTGTACTAGTATTCTCATGTAATTATTAATGCTCTTATTTTTTTTAATCATTATATATTCCCCCCTTATATAATTCTAAATAGTATATAAAATTACCAATTAAATGGAATAAATTGCAAAATGAATATTAGTGATAAATATACTATAAATTATGTTACTTGTCGATATATATCTTCGGCTGTATTTAAGTCTTTGATAATAGTTAAGTAATATATATAGTAAAATCAAGTTTAAAATTACGGAAAATTTAAATAAATAATAGAAAAATAATAGGGGGTATAGTAGTAAAAAGTAATTATAAGAATTTATTGGAATAGCATAATTAATACCTTTTTGTAACTATCATACTGAAAAGTGCCTTCTTTCTAAAATAAATTAATAGTCTTATACTGATAATCGAGAATAACACATAAGTAATTTTTATGTGTAAATATAAAAAATTATTTACTTAAGGGGGAAGTATAGATGCAAAGATTTACTATTCCAAGAGACGTTTATTTTGGTGAAAATGCTATAGAGCACTTAAAGTCAGTTAAGGGAACTAAAGCTATGATAGTTATAGGTTCAGAAAGATTAATAAAGGATGGAACAGTTTCTAAAGTACAAGAATTATTAAAAGAAGCTCAAATTGAAACATCAGTATTTTCAGGTGTTGAAAATGATCCTTCAGTTTCAACAGTTATGAAAGGTGTTGAAGCTATGAAACAGTTTAACCCTGATTTAATAGTTGGTATTGGAGGAGGTTCTCCAATAGATGCAGCTAAAGCAATGTGGGTATTTTATGAAAATCCAGAGTTTACTTTTGAAGAAGCTGCAAAACCATTTAACCTACCTGAATTAAGAAAAAAAGCTAGATTTATAGCTATATCAACTACAAGTGGTACTGGTACAGAGGTTACTTCATTTTCAGTAATAACAGACCATGAAACAGGGGTAAAATATCCAATAGCTGATTATAACATTACTCCAGACATTGCTATAGTTGATACTAATCTAGTTAAAAGTATGACTCCAGCATTAGTAGCTAATACAGGAATGGATGCTTTAACTCACTCATTTGAGGCATATGTTTCAACTGCTAGAAATCCAATAACTGATGGATTAGCTATGAAATCAATAGAAATGATTGTTGATAATATAGTTAAATCTTTTAATGGAGAGGAAAATGCTAGAAAAGAAATGCATATAGCACAATGTTTAGCTGGAATGTCATTTTCAAATGCAATACTAGGTATAGTTCATTCAATGGCTCATAAAACAGGAAAAATATTTAATATTCCTCATGGATGTGCAAATGCAATATACCTTCCATATGTTATAGAGTTTAATGCAAAAGAAGCTGGAAATATTTATGCTGATATAGCTAAAAGATTAGGCTTAGAAGGAACAACAACAAGTGAGCTTGTAAAATCTCTAATTAAAATGGTTAAAGATTTTAGAATAGAAATGAATATGCCTGCTACTTTAAAAGAGTTTGGAGTATCAGAAGAAGACTTTAAGTCAAACTTAGATATGATTTCAGAAGGTGCAGTAGGAGATGCTTGTACAGGAACAAACCCAAGAGAAATATCTGTAGAAGAAATGAAAAAATTATTTGAAGCTACTTATTATGGAACAGAAGTAAACTTCTAAGTTAATAAAAAAGGCTATAGCTTATATATTATTTAGCTATAGCCTTTAACTATTAAAACAGTATTAGTTATGACTTCTGTGAGTGCTTTTGAAATTATTAACAAAATTCTTACCCCATTTATCCATTTCCTCTAATATAGGAATTAAATCTTTTCCTATTGGTGTAAGAGAGTATTCCACCATTGGTGGAACTTGAGCATAAATAGTCTTTTTAACTAGCCCGTTTTTTGTTAAATCCCTTAATTGCTGTGTAAGCATTTTTTGAGTTATCTCTGGAATCAATCTTTTGAATTCGTTAAATCTAATAATTTCGTGATTACTTAGGTTCCAAAGGATAAGGCTCTTCCATTTTCCACTTAAGATCTCTAGGGTAACTTCAATTTCGCATCTATAATTGTTACAACTTACTTTATTTAATCTATCTTCTGGCATAATTTCACTTCCTTACCTAAATAATAATTAAATTTTTTCCTATAAAGTGTAATCAAAGTAATATTTGATATATATTAAGTATAGCAAATGCTATTTATATTTGTATCAAAATTATGTAAACTTATAATAGAAGAACAATTTATATGTGTAAATTAAGAATAAATCTATACATTAAAAGCTCTGTAACAATAAAATTACAGAGCTTTTTTTATATTTTATAAAGTATATCTATGAAAGGAATCCAATAAATCCATATATAATTCCTATATTTATAAAGTCTATAAACAATGAACCTACTATTGGTACTACGAAAAATGCTGTTCTAGAATATACATATTTTTCTGAAACTGAATTCATATTTGCCATTGCATTTGATGTAGAACCCATTGCAAATCCTGTTAAACCAGCAACCATTACAGCTGAGTCGTAATTTTTACCCATTAATCTGTATGATACAAACATTCCGTAAAGATACATCATTACACATTGGGCTACAAGTAAAATTAGCATTGGAAGTGCTAGGTCTACTAGGTGCCAAAGCTTTAGTGTTATAAGTGCCATACCTAAGAATAGATTTAATGATACTTCTCCAACTACTTCAATTTCCTCAGCAGGAGCTTTAAAAAGATTAGTGTTATCAGAAATATTTCTTATAACAGCGGCTACAAGCATTGATCCTATATATGCTGGGAAAGTTACCCCATTAACCCATTGTCCAACAAATGAATTTAAAGCATCAGTTAAGTAAGTTCCAATACCCATAGCTATTAGTATTTGAAAGAAAGCCATACTAATTTTATTAGTATCAAGTTTAGTTTCTTTAGCTTCTACCATAGATAAATCGTAGTTTTCATCATTAGATGATTCAAGTTTTTTCTTTTCTAGTAATTTATCTTTAACAATAAGTCTGTTAGCCATTGGACTACCTAAAAGAGAACCTGCAATGATTCCAAATGTAGCAGCTGTTAAAGCTACTGTTAAAGCTTCAGGGTGTCCAAGTGCTTCAATACTAGGTGCTACTGCTGCTGATGTACCATGTCCACCAGTTAAAGCAGGAGATGCTGTAAGTAAAGCTAAAAGTGGATTTAGTCCTACAACCTTAGCAAGACCAACAGCTAGTATATTTTGAAGAAATGCAAAAACTACTGCTATTAAAAGAAATATAGCAACTTTTTTTCCTCCAATTTTAAGCATTTTAAGACTTGCATTAAAACCAACAGTACAGAAAAACATAGTTTGAAAAAATGTTTGTAGTGTTGTATCAAATTCAAATGAAGCAATATTATTTTGTCTTAATATCATATGAATAATTGAAAATATAAGTCCCCCGATTACTGGTGAAGGTATTGCATATTTTGTAAATAGTGGGATAGAGCGTTTAATAGCTTTTCCTAATAAAAGGAAAACTACAGCTAATCCTATAGATTGTATCATGTTTAATTCAATCGTCATTCAAATTCCTCCTAAAAACTAAAAAATGTTTCTAAATTTAGCGTTAGTACTATAAAAATATTCCTATTATAAAAATTAATTATTACTTTATTTTAATATACCAGTATACAAGAATGGGTGAACTACAACTCGAATATTCGTATAATAATTTATTTTAGATTCTAAGTCAATTAACGGTTTGTAAATGTTAATTTAAATTTTTTGGTGAATCTATTTTGTTTATCATAGTATTCCTTATGAACATAAACTGATACAAGTAGTTTTAAGAGGTACAAAAGTTTTATATTATTTAAATAAAAACAATTTGAATAACTAAAAACTATTAAAGTTGTATTGAAACATATTATACATAAAAGTATAATAATGTAAGTTTATTTGTAAATGTGAGGGATGAATATGGATGTGTTAAATGAAGTACTGTCAGATATAAATTCGAATAGTATTTTTGAGGATAAATATATTATTAAAAATAAGCTTATTGTTAATTCGCATAGGGGTAACCTTTTATCAGAATTGAAGCAAAGCTTAAGTGAATGTAAGACATTTTATTTTAGTGTAGCATTTATAAATTTTAGTGGTTTACAGCTACTTTTAGATTCTTTCAAAGAATTACAGGAAAAAGGGATTAAAGGTAAAATTATTACTTCAACTTATTTAAACTTTACTGAGCCTAAGGCATTAGAAAAAATTAAATGCTTCGAAAATATAGACTTAAAGGTTTTTATTGCTGATAATGAAAAAGGATTCCACACTAAGGCTTATATTTTTGAAAATGAAGACAATTATAAGATTATTGTTGGTTCATCTAATATAACACAAAGAGCTTTAAAAAGTAATATAGAGTGGAATGTTATGATCATTTCTAAAAAAGATACTGAATTTGTAGAGACTGTTTTAGATGAGTATAACAGTATATGGGACACTACAGGATTTGTTAATGATGAATTTTTAGATAAATATGATAATTTTATTAAAAGTATAAAAGAAAGCAATAATAGAATTGCAGTTGAATTTAGCGATTATAAAGTTATAAAACCTAATATAATGCAACAAGAAGCTTTAAGAAATATTGATAGATTAAGAAGATCTGGCGAAGACAAGGCTTTAGTTATTGCAGCTACTGGTACTGGTAAAACTTATATGTCTGCTTTTGATGTTTTAGAGTTTAATCCTAAAAAACTATTATTTTTAGTGCATAGAGAAGACATTCTTAAAGATGCTGAAGCTACATATAAAAATTTAATTAGAAATAAAAAAATTACTACTGGGTTTTATACAGGAAATAAAAAGGATAAAGATGCAGATTATTTATTTGCTACTATTCAAACAATGGAAAGAAACATTGTTTGTTTTGATAAATATCATTTTGA
Organism: Bacillota bacterium; assembly: GCA_023389275.1. GTDB lineage: Bacteria > Bacillota > Clostridia > Clostridiales > Caloramatoraceae > Clostridium_AB. The sequence goes on along the minus strand of JAEWEN010000047.1, from coordinate 2,525 downwards.
ATATATAGTTGTAGATGAAGCACATCATAGTACGAGTCCAACATATGAAAAGGTATTAGAATACTTTAAACCTAAATTTTTACTAGGTATAACTGCAACTCCTGAAAGATGTGATACAGGAAATATTTTTGATATTTTTGATAATAATGTTGCACTAGAAATTAGATTAAATGAAGCACTGGAAAGTGAACTTATTGTTCCATTCCATTACTTTGGTATAACGGATATTGAAGCAGTTGATTATAGTGATGTTAGTTTAGATAATATTGATGAAGTTTCTAAGAAATTAATGATTAATTCAAGGGTAGACTTTATTATAGAGAAAATGAATTTTTATGGCTTTGATGGAGTTAAGCAAAAAGCAGTTGGATTTTGTATAAATAAAGAACATGCATATTATATGTCACAAAAGTTTAATGAAAATGGAATTGTAAGTATAGCATTGACAGGGGAAGATTCTATAGAAAAAAGACAAAGCTGTATAAAAAGGCTTGAAAATGATGAGGATTCATTAAATGTTATTTTTACTGTAGATATATTTAATGAAGGTGTTGATATACCTTCTATAAATCAGGTTTTAATGTTAAGACCTACTAATTCACCTATAATATTTATTCAACAGCTAGGTAGAGGATTAAGAAAACATAAAAATAAAGAATTTCTAACTGTATTAGACTTTATAGGAAATCATAATAAAGCATTTTTAATTGCATTAGCATTAAAAGGTAGCAAATACTATGACAAAGATAGCTTAAAGGTATCTGTTGCTACAGACTTTAGCGATATTCCTGGATGCTCAAATATACAAATGGATAGAATAGCACAGGAGAGAATTTTAAGTCAACTTAATACAGAAAACTTTAATAGTCTAAAATATTTAAAGGAAGAATACAATGAGTTTAAATCATTGCTTGGAGGAAAGATTCCTTATAATTTAATGGACTATATAAAATATGATGGATCACCAGATCCTCTTAAATTTATTAATTATGCTAAAACATATCAAGGATTTATTAAAAAAGTTGAAAAGTCGTATGAAGCTTTAGAACTTGAGAATGAGGATTTTTTTAAGATTTTAAAGGAGTTATCTAGTAAATTGCCTTTAAAAAGGCCATATGAGTTTGCGATAATAAAGTATTTGATAAATAAGAATGAATTAACTATATATGAAGCTAATAATGTTATAAGTAAGTATTTAGAATTTGTAGATAATGATACAATATATCATTCATTTAGAACACTAAGCCAGGAATTTTATGATTCTAGCCAGTTAAAAAGTAATGTAAAGCTTTTTGATTTCGTTAATGATAAATTAATAAAGTTATTATCCTTTGAAAAGATTTTAGCTAACAAAAGATATAAGGAAATAATTGTAGATATATTAAATTATGGACTTCTTAGATATGAAAAAAACTTTGGAAGTAAAAACTTTGGAAAGCCATTTTTAAAGTTATATGAGCAATATCAGATGATAGATGTAGCTCTTTTATCTAATTATGAAAAAATACATAGTTCTTTTAGAGGTAGTGGGCTTATAGCAAATGGACAGGAATATTTTTTATTTGTGGATTTACATAAAGGTGAGGATATAAAAGAAAGTATAAACTATAAGGATGAATTTTTAAGTAAAAGTTTATTTCAATGGCAAACACCAAATAGTACTGCACAAGCATCTGGAAGAGGAAAGAACATAATATACAACAAGGAAAGAAGAATTAATCTTCACTTATTTGTTAGAAAATATAAGGAAATAGATAATAAGGTACAACCTTATATTTATATAGGTAAAGGTGATACAGTAGAATTTCAAGGAGAAAAACCTATTACAGTAAAGTTAAAGCTACAAAATAAAATACCTGAAAATTTATATATAGAATTTGTGAAGAAAGTTTAATAAAAAAGGTGATTCAACTTACAAAGAATCACCTTTTACTAATTGTTTCACAGCTGGTATATCAGCTGGAGCCCAGATTAACGTTTCTAAATATTCTACTGGAATCCATAGTAATTTAGCATGCTCACTAGCTTTAGGGGTTCCACTAATAAGGTTACACTTAACAGTTACTAGATTAACAATAATATTTTCATATTCATGAGTATTATCATTAAATAAAGATATGTATTCAATATTGCAATCTAGTTCTTCTTTAATTTCCCTAATTATAGCATTGTCTATTGTTTCATTTTTTTCAACTTTTCCACCTGGAAACTCCCACATCATAGGCATAGACATATCTTTTGAACGTAAAGCACAAAGTATTTCATTTTTATCATTCTCTATTATTGCACCAACTACTTTAATAGTTTTTTTCATATAATTCACCTCTTATATATCTTAGCATGAATATTAATTAAATAAAAAAGTGTTGCAAAGAAATAAATGGCATGATATAATGAATTTATTGGCAAAACGCCAGTAAAAAATTAAGTTTCATTTAGGTAAATAGTTTCTCATAAATTAGAGATTATTATATCAAATTAGAATCTTTAAATTTAGGAGGAATAAATATATGACAGACAAGACA
>JAEWEN010000025.1 GCA_023389275.1 Bacillota bacterium | reverse complement strand
TCAGATGAAACTTTTTACTAAAAGTTACAAAAATTATTGTACGCTCGCTTATGATTACTGTTTAGTTTTCAATGACCAAGTTGCTTAATTAGTTTATCATTAAGTTGACTTCATGTCAACACTTATTCAAAACTTTTTATTTTGTTTCCCCTTCTCTTGAAGACAAGATTTATTCTACCACCTAAAAACATATAACTTTTTTCATTTTTTTACATATATCTAAATTATATGCTAAATTCTTTTAAATTCTTTAATATACTCTTTTTTAAGTAGATTGATATACTAGGGTTAGTTGTATTATAAAAACCCTTTATTCTAATGTTTTTATTAGATTATCTATATCTTTTATCTTAATTTCATCTTTGTCTAATTCTATAATGCCCATTTCTTTTAATTTTATAAGTGACCTTGTAAAACTTTCTCTTGTTAGTGAAACCATACTCGCCATATCTTGTCTTGATAAATCTAGTTTAATAATACTTTCATTTTTTATATCTATTTTATTTTCATTTAACATTCTAAGTATTAGTGAAGAAACTTTTCCTAGAGAATCTCTTAAAGCTACTGTTTCAACTTGCTTTGATATGTCAATAAGTCTTTTAGACATTAGTTTTATTATCTCTAATGATATATCTCCGTTTTCCATTATTAGATTTTCAAGCTTTTTATTATCTATAATATAAACTTTGCTATCTTCTAATGCTTTTGAAGATGCAGGATACACACTGTTTGAGAATATACAAACCTCTGCAAAAACACTTCCACTACTTAAAATATGTAAAATATGTTCCTTACCATATGAAGAAGACTTGTATATTTTAATCTTCCCATACTTTATTATAAAAACTCCTTGAGATAGCTCTCCTTCGAAAAATATATCTTCTCCCTTTAAGTATTCTCTTTCTTCTAAAATATTATGTATCTTTTCTAATGATTCTTTTTTTAAATCTTTAAATATACCTACTTTTCTTAAATAATCGTACATTGAAAACAACCTTTCTTAATAAAAATAAATTATTTCACCATAATACTATTATAGATTACATAGATAAACCCTACTTTAAAACACAAATTTATATTAATGAAAGGAGACTCATATGTCTAATCAAACTTTAGAAAGAGGACTTAAAAACCGACATGTGCAACTTATTGCTATTGGTGGAGCTATTGGAACTGGATTATTCCTTGGGTCAGGTAAGTCTATATATTTAGCTGGCCCCTCTATTTTATTTGCATATATGATAACAGGTATAATTTGCTTCTTTATAATGAGAGCACTTGGAGAGTTATTACTTTCTAATTTAAACTACACTTCCTTTGTAGATTTTATAGAAGAATACTTTGGAAATAAAGCTGCATTTATTACTGGATGGACTTATTGGTTTTGTTGGATATCACTTGCTATGGCAGACTTAACAGCTGTAGGTCTTTATATACAGTATTGGTTTCCATCTATTCCTCAATGGATGCCATGTCTTATAGCTCTTGTAATTTTACTTTTTATGAATCTAGCTACAGTAAAATTATTTGGAGAAATGGAGTTTTGGTTTGCTTTAATTAAGGTTGTTGCAATTTTAGCTTTAATTGGTGTAGGTCTTTTTATGATATTTAAAGGATTCTCTACAAATGCTGGGTCATCTAGCTTTTCAAATTTATGGATTCATGGAGGACTTTTCCCAAATGGAATTAAAGGTTTTATTCTTTCATTTCAAATGGTTGTTTTCGCTTTTGTAGGAATAGAACTTGTTGGATTAACAGCTGCTGAAACTAAAGATCCTGAAAAAGTTATTCCAAAGGCTATAAATAATATTCCTATTAGAGTTGTTTTCTTCTATTTAGGATCACTTGCTGTAATTATGAGTATATATCCATGGAATTCTATAGATCCAAATAAAAGTCCATTTGTTCAAGTATTTGCTGCAGTAGGAATTCTAGCAGCTGCGAGTATTATAAATTTTGTTGTTTTAACATCTGCTACATCAGCAGCTAATAGTGCTCTTTTTAGCACAAGTCGTATGATTTATTCACTTTCTGAAAGTAATAATGCACCTTCAGTAATGAAAAAGCTTAATTCCCGAAAAGTACCTTCAAATGCACTTTTTTTATCATCTGCTGTTGTTTTAATTGCAGTTGTTTTAAACTATATAATACCTGAAGGCGTATTTATACTTATTACAAGCATATCAACTTTTTGTTTTATAGTAGTTTGGGGAATTATAGTTGCTTGCCACTTAAAATATAGAAAAGCTAACCCTGAACTTGCTAGTAAAAGTAAATTTAAAATGCCTTTTTACCCTATTAGTAATTACATAACACTAGCATTTATTGTTTTTGTAGTAATTGTTTTAGCATCTAGTAAAGATACTCGAGTTGCTGTATTTGTAACGCCTTTATGGTTTATAGCTCTTCTTATTATATATAATATTCGAGAAAAGAAACTTAAGAAAAGTAAATAAACATAAAAAAAGATGATACACATTTGTGTATCATCTTTTGGTGCGGATGGAGGGACTTGAACCCCCACGTACTGGACACTAGATCCTAAGTCTAGCGCGTCTGCCAATTCCGCCACATCCGCATGTTACTAGGCGACTTCCTACCCTCCCAGTCCGTCTCCAG
>JAEWEN010000120.1 GCA_023389275.1 Bacillota bacterium | reverse complement strand
AAAAAAAGACCTTCGTTTGTTAAAATAGATATTGGTTTCGCCAGCCAAATCTAGATTAACCGGAGGTCTTCATGAATAATAACAGTTTAGCACATACAAAATGGAATTGTAAATATCACATAGTTTTGCTCCTAAGTATAGACGTAAAGAAATATATGGAGAAAAGAAAAAAGTAGTTTAATGATATTTGAGAGATTTTCAAATTTGAAATATAAGTATGGAAACAGGCATTTTTGGTGTAGGGGATTTTATGTTGATACAGTAGGAAGAAATAAAAAGGCAATTGAAGAGTATATAAGAGGGCAGCAAATAGAAGATATGATTACAGATCAAATAAGTGTAAAAGAATATGTAGAGCCTTTTAAGGGTAGCAAGTAAAATAAGCTGCGGCTGGTGGAACAAAAAAGCGCCTTAAGGCGCAACGCTAGTAAGATGTCTTTATAGGACTTAAGAAAATTTGATAAAAGAATAGTTGAAATTAAACCTGATCTTTTCCTATAATACTTTAATAGTAATAGTTTATAATTATTTTGTTAAAATATATAAAATATTACAAATAAAGGTTGTTTAAATCGTAGGTTAATGATATAATATCTGTAAACACATATGTTAAATAACTTTAAAGGGGAGTTGTATAATGAGAAGTTTTTCAGATTTTATTAATGATGCACCAATATACAAAAGATTTGAAGATAATCCAGAAGCTATTTATATTTTTGAAAACATTTTATCTAGAGAAGAAAATATAATTGCTATGATTGATGCTAGTGAGTCAGGAAAGCCTGCTTTAGCTGCTTGTTTAGAAGAAGTTGAACAGTATTATTTATCTCAATCAACACCACAATTTGATTTGCAAAATGATTTTGCTAAAAGAGCACTAGGAGCAATGGTACGTGTGATCCTAGAAGAGTTCGGCTATTTAAAAAAAGGTCAAAAGGATATTCCTAAAAGATATAATTCAAGGTTTGTTACATCTGCTACAACTTATGAGTTAACAGGGGTACCTAGTATGAAGGTAGTGAAGAGAATAGAGAAGGTTTAGTTATGTAAGACATGGGTTTTTCCCATGTCTTTTTTAGATTGCAAAAGTAGAAGGTGTTAGTAAATGTTTAGGGAATACTATGTACATGCTACAAATACTTTATACTATGCCTTCTTTTACATTTTAAGTGTAAAAAATATAATAGGGGTTTTAAGGAGAGGATTAAATGATTAAAAAGGCTTCAAAAATTGTTTTGGCTTTAGCTTTAATTGGACTTGCTAATTGGAATTTACCAATAGCTGTAGAAGCTAAAACTAAGGAAAGTAACCCATTTACTAAGGAAGATAAAATTCGTAGTGAAACCATTAGCACTATAAAGGGACAAGTGAAAGATAGAGACTTAAAGGATAAAAAGTCTTTAGAAGAGAAAAGGATTAAGCAAAAAAATCAGTTAAGTGCATTAGGTAAAAGATATATTGTAAAGTTTTCAAGTAGTGCTTCTCTTGAAAAAATATATAAGGTAGTAAGTAAATACGAATATAAGATTTTAGGGAAAAGTGAACAACGTATATTTTTAGTAAATCTTAAAGATGTAGAAGGTTTTAAAAAACAATCTTTAGGACTTGTTGAGTCTTTTGAACTAGATAGTGAGATGAAGATGGAAGCTGTTCCTAAAGATCCAGAGTATGAGAATCAGTGGGGATTACCAGCTATAAATATGTCAAAGGCATGGGATATTTCTAAAGGGTCTGAGTCTGTTTTTGTAGCTGTTATAGATTCAGGTATATATAGGGAACACCCTGATTTTAATGGTGTAGACATTAGAAACGGAGCAGATATAGTTTTTGGGGGACCTTGCCATGATGATTTATCTGGTCATGGAACAAGTGTAACTGGAGTTATAGGAGCACAGACTAACAATAAAGTAGGTATAGCAGGTGTAAACTGGGATGTAGCTATAGTTCCTCTTAATGTATCTTTTTACTCAGGTAAATCCTATTCTTCTGATGTGATTAAAGCAATTTATCTTGCTGCTGATGCAGGGTGTAAGGTTATAAATCTTAGTCTTGGATCACCTAATTATTCAACTCAAGCAAATGCTGCAATTCAATATGCACTTTCAAAGGGATGCATAGTTGTAGCTGCTGCAGGTAATAGTGGTAATTCGGTAAAAATGTATCCAGCTTCATATGATGGAGTTATAAGTGTAGGGTCTATTAATAGTGAACTTAGTAAATCAGATTTTTCTAATTACAATAATAAGATTGATGTAGTAGCACCAGGGGAAGATGTTTTGACTACTACAGATTGGCAGTATTCATATTATGGTGAAGACTACGAGTATGTTAATGGAACATCATTTTCCTCTCCACATGTTGCAGGTGTTGCAGGACTTGTAGCTTCACTAGACCCTTCTATAACACCAGCAAAATTTCAAAAGCTAATAGAAACAACTAGTAAAGATTTAGGTGCTAAAGGATATGATAATTATTATGGTTTTGGACTTATTGATGCTGAAAAAGTTTTAAAGTCAGTTGAGAAAACACCTAAAAATAGTCCTTTAAAATAAATAGTTATAAAACTAAGCTTTAATGTATTAATAAATATTAATTTACAATACTGTTATTTTTTATCTAATGGAGAAAGTCCTTTTGTAGAAAAGGTTAATGATTTAGCTGCAAAGCCAAAAACAGAGTCAACTGCTAAAAAGGAAGATTCTAAAGAGGAAAAGAAGGAAGAAACTCAAGTTATAAAAGAGAAGGTTCCTGTTGTTCAAAAGGAGAAGGTTTATATTATTAAAAGGGAAAATGTAAATGTACCTGTAGATAATAGTTATACAGAGGATTATTCATATGATTATGTAGATGATAATGAAATAGATTATATGTATGATTCAGGACTAAATATTGTAAGTGCAAATGCTTCTTCTTATAAAGTTGAAAATGGTAGAAAGGAAGATAGATATTATTATCCAGACAATGTTTTAGATGGAGATTACAATACTGCTTGGGTTGAAGCTGCTGATGGTCTTGGGGAAGGCGAGTGGATAAGTTTAGAGCTTGAAGGCGAGCAGGAAGTTAGTGGCGTAAATATTGAAAATGGATATAAAAAGTTTATTGATGGTAAATCAGATGATTATTTATATAATTGTAATGCTAGGGCTAAAACAATTAGAGTAGAGTTTAGCGATGGAACATATGAGGATTTTGAGTTAACTGATGATTTTTATGCAATTAATCAAATTATGTTTTCATATCCTAGAGTAACAAATTATATTAAAATAACTATATTAGATGCTTATGCTGGTAGTAAGTATGAAGATACTTGTATATCAGAAATAAGTTTGTTTTAATGTATTTAAAGGTATTCAAGAAAATTCTTGAATACCTTTGTTTTTTAAAAGTAGCTTAAAGTACTTTTGTTTTTACCTCTAAGTTTTAATGACTTTTCTAATCTTTCTATAATTTCTTTAAAGTTATTAGAGAGTATTTCAAGGTCTTTTTCTACTACGTTATCAATATGTATTCCAACACTTACAGTTACTACACAGTCTAGTTCAGTTGCTAGGTGTTTTGCTGCAAGGTATGCATATTCATCTTCCTTATGATCTTGTACACATATAACACTTGTAGTTGCACTATTTATAATTACATTACTAACTTTTGTTTTGTCTTTAGGGACTCCTATTGCAACTGCTCCTATGTGCTTTTTTTCTCCACCTGCAATAGATATGTTTATATCATTACCACAGCAAATAGCAACTGCACTAATAGAGTGTTTACCAAATCCAGTATTTTCTCTAATGGTATTCAAAGAGATCACCTCCTTAATAAACGCTTTTATCATTTAGTTAATTTTACTATATAACTATAGTAAATTAAACAGGTTTTGTATTATATTAAAGTAGTTTATTTTAATTTAAAACAACTTAAAGATTAAT
>JAEWEN010000111.1 GCA_023389275.1 Bacillota bacterium | reverse complement strand
GTAAAAATAACAGCTATACCTGCAATTATTGTTATATATGGCTGTATTGTATAAAGTGCACAGTCAAATACTCTCCAGCTTTTTTCTCTAAAAGCTTTCTTTAAAAGTTTAGTAAAGTATCTAGATGCAACATCAGCAAAGCCTTGCATCCATCTTTTTCTTTGATTCCATGATTGTTTTAATGTTAATGGTTTTTCATCATATATAACTGCATCATGAGCCCACCCTACTCTGTGACCATTCATTACAAGCTTACATGTAAATTCAAGGTCCTCAGTTAAGCAGGTAGCACCCCATCCAAGTTCTCTTAATGTTTCTGTATCTATACAAAAACCTGTTCCACCTATTTGGTTTGAAAGTCCAAGATTATTTCTAGCTAACTGGAACATTCTATTGTTACTCCAAAACGCTATTGAGTAAGCTTCTGTTATCCAAGAATCATGTGGATTTTTACTATCTAAATATCCTTGAACAACCTTATAACCTTCATTAAGTTTATTACTCATAGCTCTTAAAAAGTTTTCAGAAGCTAAGTTATCTGCATCAAAAACAACAACAGCGTCGTACTTTTTCTCCATTTTGAATATTTTATCAAACATCCACTCTAGAGCGTATCCTTTACCTCTTTTTTTAGTATCAAATCTTTCACATACTAAAGCCCCTGCATTTCTTGCAATTTCAGCAGTAGAGTCTGTACAATTGTCTGCGATAACGAATATATCATAAAGTTCTTTTTTGTAATCTAAATGTTTTAAACTTTCTACTATTTGTTCAATAACAACTTCTTCATTATGAGCTGCTACAACAAGTGCAAAAGTTTTATCCTTATCTTCACTATACTTTTTATCTTCTTTTCTGTAAAAGCCAAATAAGGCTATAACAAAGTAATAAATAAGTACGGAAATAGATATAATCGATGAAGCATATATAATTACTTTAAATATGCTACCGATTAAACTTATTATACTATCCATATACACTTTACACTCCTTCAAAATGTTTAACTTACCTATATTAATAATAATTAAAATTTATTAAAAGGCAATATAAAAATTGCAATTATCACCTGGTAATAATATGCAATCAATTTATTTTAAGCCTAATTGGCCTAATTATCTACTTTATACTTTAATCCATTATATAAGTATTTGTCAAACACATGAAATTCATAAATATATATTAATTTTTGTGAATAAACACTATGTGTTTATATTTTTCTTTATTACATTCATATGATATAATTGGACGTGTTAAAACTTTATGTAACTTTCATACTTTTTATTACTATAAGGATGTATACTGTAGGTATTTCACAGTTCAATAATTTAATAATATCCTTTAAAGGAGGTTTCCTATGGATCAAAAGAAAACAGAACCTAAAAAGGTTAAAAAGAAGAAGAAAAAAAAGAGTATAGGAAAGATAATATTAGTAACACTTTTAGTACTATTATTACTAGTAACTGCTGTAGGAACTGGAGTAGCTTTTGCTGTTATTAAGTCTGCTCCAAAAATAGATGTTGATATTTTAAATAACCTACAACAATCTAGTATAATGTATGACGAAAATAATAAAAATTTAGGAAGAGTATCCGGTGGAGAAATACGTGATGTTGTTACTTTAGATGCTATACCTAAAAATCTTCAACAAGCTTTTATAGCTATAGAAGATGAGAGATTTTATTCACATGGAGGAATAGATGTAAAGAGAATATTTGGTGCACTATTTAACAATATTAAAACCATGTCTAAATCTCAAGGGGCATCTACAATAACCCAACAGCTTATAAAAAACTACGCACTTTCCCATGAAAAAAAGTATACTAGAAAACTTCAAGAAATGTATTTAGCTATTCAACTTGAGAAAAAACTAAGTAAAGATCAGATACTTGAAGCATATTTAAATACTATTTATTTAGGTGGAAACACTTATGGAGTAAAAAGTGCATCTATGTATTATTTCGGTAATAAAGATTTAAAAGATTTATCTCTTGCTGAATGTGCATTAATTGCTGGTATTACTAAAAATCCATCTAAATATGATCCTAATAGATATTTCAATAAAAACGGAGTTAAAGAAGACGAAAGACAGTATGATCCAAGTAAGCTTAGCTCAGGTGATACACCATCTTATATTGAAAGACAACATCTAGTTTTATCTAAAATGCTTGAAAACGGTTTCATAACCCAAGAAGAATATGACAAAGCTAAAAACGAAACATTAACATTTGTTGATAAAAAACCTAAGTATTCAGGAGATTATCATTGGTTTGTAGAACCTGCTTTAGAACAGGTAACTAAGGATTTTGCTGCTGAAAAAAATATTGATGAAAAAGATGCTAGAAATCAACTAGCAACCGGAGGTTATAGTATTTACTTTACTATAGATACAAATCTTCAAAAATCTGTTGAAAAAGTTATAAACACTACTTCATATTATAGTGGCATAGGTTTTAAAGGTAAGGATGTTAAAAACTATAAAGATAAAATTCAACCACAAGCATCTGCTGTAGTATTTGATTATACTTCAGGTGAGGTTAAAGCCATTGTTGGTGGACGTGGAGAACATGATGTTGGAGCACTTAATAGAGCTACTGATGTTACAAGACAACCTGGTTCATCAATAAAGCCTTTATCAGTTTATTCTCCTGCAATAGACAAAGGGCTTGTTACTCCAAGCTCTACGATTAGTGGATCTAGACTTTCTCGTCGTGAATGGCCTGGCGGAGAGAAAATTGGAAATGTTGATGGACAGTATCCTGAAGTAACAACAATTAACAAAGCCATGGAAGACTCTAGAAATACTGTTGCTGCAAGACTTGCAGTTAAACTTGGTATGGGAACTTCAGCTAGCTATTTAAAAGATAAGTTCCATTTATCTACTATTGTTGAAGGTAGCGGTGCTAATGACCTTGCTCCAGCAGCATTAGGTCTTGGTGGTTTAACTAAAGGAGTTACTCCTTATGAAATGGCTGTTGCTTACGGTGTATTTGGAAATAATGGTATGTATGCTGAGCCTATTATGTACACTAAAGTTGTTGATAGAGAAGGTAATATTGTTATTGATAAAAAATCTAAGAAAACACAATCTATATCATCTAGAGCTTCATATATGACTCTTTCTATGATGAGAAATGTTGTTTTAAACGGTACAGGAAAAAGTGCAGCATTTGGCGGAATGCCTGTTGCAGGAAAAACAGGTACTACAAATGATGAAACTGACCTTTGGTTCTGCGGACTTACTCCTTACTACTCTGGTGCTGTTTGGCTAGGAAATGATAAATGGGGAACTCCTATGACTAATGCTAAAAGTGGTAGAGCTGCAGCTTTATGGGCTGGTATAATGAGGGAAGCTCATAAAGGTCTTCCATATAAAAACTTTAAAACTCCAGCTGGAATGTCAGAAGTTCAAGTTTGTCCAGAATCTGGTAAACTTTTTGGTGATAGCTGTAGGGCTGCTGGATTGTCTCCAATAACTAGTATGTTCTCATCATCTGATGTACCAACTGAAGTATGTAATATTCATACACAGGTTATACCTCAAGAGGAAACACCTGTAGAAACTCCACAAACTACTCCTGAAAATAACCCTCCTGTTACTACACCTGGTGGTTCTACTAACGGTGGCACTAATAATGGCGGTGGAAATAATGGTTCTACTAACAGTGGTGGTAACAGCGGAAATAGCGGCGGTGGCTCTACTAACGGTGGTGGTAACAACGGTGGAAGTAACAGTGGTAATGGTTCTAATAATGGTGGTGGAACTACCGAAAAACCTGAAAAGCCTGATAAACCTGAAAAACCTGAAAAGCCTGATAATGGTAATGATAACTCAGGTAATCAAAATGAAAACCAATAAAAAAAGGTGTCTTTTTAGACACCTTTTTATTTTGACTTAGGACTGAATATTATAGCCATTAAATATCCAAAAAATACTGCTGCTGATATGCCTCCTGCCGTAGCCTTAACTCCACCTGTAAATGCTCCTATAAATCCTACTTTATCAACTTCTTCCATTACTCCTTTTGCCAGTGTATATCCAAAACCAGGAAGAGGCACTGATGCTCCTGCTTTTCCAAACTCAATAACATATTGATATATTCCAAGAGCTCCAAGTATTACACCTGCAGTAACAAAAATAACAAGTATTCTTGCAGGGGTTAAAGCTGTTTTATCTATTAATATTTGTCCTATAACACAAATTGCACCACCTACTAAAAATGCATTTATATAATCCATTTTAAATGCTCCTTTCAACTGTTATAGCATGGGCTATTCCAGGTATACTTTCTCCTTGAAGTGTACTTGTTGGACTCATTAGTGCTCCTGTTGAAAGCATAAGTATTTTATTAAGCTCTCCTTTTTTTAAAAGATCATAATAATGTGCACAAAACACACTTGCAGAGCATCCACATCCACTTGCTCCTGAAGCTACATCCTGATTTTCTAAATCAAATATTTCCACTCCACAATCTTTAAGCTTATCTTTTAAATCGTAACCATTTTCTTTTAAAAGCTTATCAGCAAGATCTTTCCCTACATTTCCTAAGTCTCCTGTTATAATTAAATCATAGTCATTAGGTGTAAAACCTGTATCTTTAAAATGTCTAATTATTGTATCTGCTGCTGAAGGTGCCATAGCTGCACCCATATTAGTAGCATCTTTTATCCCAAAATCTATAACCTTCCCTGTTGTAATATATGTAATATATGGTCCACTTCCTTTTTTAGATAAAAGAGCAGCACCTGATGCAGTAGCTGTTCTTTGAGCAGATGGAGCTCTTTGGGCTCCCATTTCAAGGGGAAGTCTAAATTGTCTTTCTGCTGATGCAAAATGACTTGATGTAGTTGCTATAACATAATCAGCATAATCTCCATCTATTATCATAGAACCAAGTGATAATGACTCTGTCATTGTAGAGCAGGCACCATAAAGTCCAAAGAAAGGTATCTCTAAGTTTCTTGCAGCAAAACTTGCTGATATAATTTGGTTTAAAAGATCTCCACCAAACATATAATCAATGTTATTATTAGTTAATCCCTGTTTACTTATAGCTAAATTAACAGCTGTTTCAAGCATTTTCATTTCTGCTTTTTCAAAGGATTCTGTTCCCCAAAGGTCATCATCAAGTATAATATCAAATTTTTCACCTAATGGTCCTTTTCCTTCATTTTCTCCTACTATTGATGCAGTTGATATTATAGAAGGTGGATTTTTAAGTTTTACCGTTTGTTTACCAAGCTTTTTTAATGCCATTTTTATTCCTCCTATTTTAAAAAGTAATATATTATTCCAACAATAATAGAAGATGATATACCATAAACAAGTACAGGACCTGCAATAGTAAACATTTTAGCCCCTACACCTAAAACAAAACCTTCTCTTTTAAACTCTATAGCTGGTGAAACTATTGAGTTTGCAAACCCTGTAATAGGAACAACTGAACCTGCTCCTGCATGGTCTCCTATTTTGTCATAAACTCCAATTCCAGTTAAAAATGCTCCTAGAAAAATCATTACTATTGATGTAGAGTTTGCTACCATCTGTTTATCAAATCCCTGTGAAATAAAAAAATTCATTACAAATTGACCTATAACACATATAAGTCCACCTATAATAAAAGCTTTTATACAGTTTTTAAATATACTTGATGGTGGAGTAGATTGACTAACCATTTTATCATAGTTTTTTGATAGATTTTTCTGCGTTCTTTTTTCCATTTAACTACCTACTTTCCTTAAAACTCTTTGGAGAACCTACTGCACCTGAATTAATGTCTATATTTGTTTTTCCGTAATCATATCTTTTAAGCTTATTTATTTCATTACACAATAAAATACTATCTTTTGATTTAAACAACTTAATTCACCTCCATTATTTATCTTTATTTTTACCAGATTAATATTTTTTATCCTAAATATAAAAAGGACTAGTAAACACTAGTCCTTTTTATATAAGTCCTTCTTTAAGATATTTTAATACTTTTTTCTCTATTCTTGAAACCTGAACTTGAGATATTCCAAGTATCTCGGCTATTTGATTTTGTGTCATATCCTTAAAGTATCTAAGCATTATAACTTGTCTACTTCGAGGTTCAAGCTTATTTATTAAGTCTTTTAATGCTACTTTATCTACTACTTCACTTCCATAGTCTCTTTCATCTCCTATTTTATCTATTAAAAGAACTGGAGATCCATCATCTTGATGAATTGTTTCATAAAGATATCCTGGTTTATTTGTACTTTCAAGACTTAATATAACATCTTCTGCTGATATATCAAGTTCTTTAGCAACTTCTTCAATAGTTGCCTCTTTTCCACTTTCCTTTAAAAACTTTTCTTTTATCATTTTTACTTTTTTAGAGGTTTCTTTAAGGTTTCTACTAACCTTAATCATACCATCATCTCTTAAAAACCTTTTAATTTCTCCCATTATCATAGGAACTGCATATGTAGAGAATTTCACATTAAATTTAGTATCAAAGTTATTTATAGCTTTTATCATTCCTATTGAACCTAATTGAAAAAGGTCTTCATAATCATACCCTCTATTTAAAAACTTTTTAGCAATAGATGCTACAAGTCCAATATTCGCTCTAACTAATATATCTTGAGCTTCTTTATCCTCTTGCTGTGATTTTAATATAAGCTCAAGAGTTTCTTCATGACTTAAGTTATAGCTTGTTTTATTATCACACATATTTTACCTCCAAGCTATAATGATACTGACTTAAATATTTTCTTAAGCTTTATCTTTGTACCCTCTTCGCTAGTTTCTACTTCCATTTTATCCATGAAAGATTCCATAACAGTAAATCCCATACCTGATCTTTCAAGCTCAGGTTTTGATGTATAAAGTGGCTGTTTTGCAAGTTCTATATCTTTTATTCCATGTCCATAATCTACAATTTCTACATCTAAAACATTACCTTTTAAACTACAAGTAATAGTTATATTTCCTTTAGAATTTTCATATCCATGTATTATAGCATTTGTAACTGCTTCTGATACTGCTGTTTTTACATCTGAAAGCTCTTCTATTGTAGGGTCAATCTGAGATGCAAAGGCAGCTACTGCAACTCTTGCAAAAGCCTCATTTTCAGATATACTTGGAAATTCTAACTTCATATGATTTTCAAACATTTTTAACCCTCCTATAAGCTTGAAACTGCTTCTTGAATATCTTTATATTCTGGTATTATTTTAAAAAGTCCGCTTAACTCAAATACCCTTTTAATTTGAGATTTTAAATTTACAACACATGCTTTCCCTCCTGTTGAAGAAAGCTTTTTATATCTACCCATAACAACTCCAATACCAGAGCTATCCATAAAGTTAACTCCATTAAAGTCAAATATTATATTTTGGCTTCCTAATTCTTCTATTTTATTATCTACTTTAATTCTAACTATTTCTGAGCTATGATGATCTAATTCACCTACTAAAGTTACAACTAATGTTGCATCTTTTCTATCAAAACCTATAAACATTTTAATCCCTCCATATTTCCCTGTGTAATTTATTATATTCTTTTGTCTTTACTTCAAATCCTTTATTTCCTATTTACAACCGTACAACAAATTTTTACTAGTAGTAATAAAAAATCCTATAAATATTTATTAAACATACTTATAGGATAATTTTATACATTATTCACTTGGCATTAAAATATATGTTAAAGGATGTGTAAAAACTTTTTTACATATATTCTTAAGTTCTTCAATTGTAACTTTTTTCATTATTTCTAATACATTAAGATATTCTAAAGGATTACTATATTCTATTTCTCCTTGAAGTATATAATCAATCATATTTTGAGATGATTGAAGTGCTACTTCAGTATCAATTATAAATCTTTCTTTTAAAAGATCTAAGGATTTTTCTGTAATATTAAAACTATTTTTAATATCATAAACAATTTTCTCAATTACCTCACAGGTTTCGTTTACATTTTCAATAGAAACACCTGCGTATAAGTAAAGCATTTTTAGATTTCTCATAAAATCTATGTCGCTATAAACGCTGTATGCTAGTCCTCTTTTATCACGAAGTTCTTTAAATAATATTGAATTACCACCTGAGCCTATTTTTTCACTTAAAAGAGTTAGTATTATGCTTTCTTCTCTTGTAAGCTTGCTAATATCAAATGCATATATTATATGAGCCTGTGATATTCCTTCCTTACTTTCTCTAATAGTTTTACAAGGAATAATAGACTTTGTATCACTTAATAAAAGCTCTTCTCCTTTTTCCCAACTACCGAAATACTTTTCTATATTTTCTAAAACTTTCTCATGTGGGTATGAACTTACAACACATATTAATGAATTATTAGGAACATAGTATTTCTTGTGATGATTTATAGCATCATTTCTTTTTATACCTTTAACAGAAATCTCATCTCCTGCTATATAATAATTATACCAATTACTTGGGTATGCTTCTTTGTAAAGTCCTTGATAAGCTAAATCCTCAGGGTCATCTTCCCCCATTTTTATTTCTTCAAGTACAACTTTTTTCTCTAAATTAAATTCTTTTTCATCAAAACTTGGATTAATGATCATATCAGATATTACTTCTAATGCCTTCTCAGATTTGCTTTTTATAACGTCTATAGATAAAACTGTTTGATCATATGATGTGTATATATCCATTTCTGTAGCTAATTCTTCTAAGTCGCTGTTAAATTCATCAATACTTCTATTTTTGGTTCCTTTAAAAAGCATATGTTCTATTAAGTGTGAAATACCACTTGTTTTCCTATTTTCATATAAAGACCCTACCTTTACTGCAAGTCCTATAGAAAATATGTCTCCTTCAACCTCATAGGTTATAAGTTTTAAGCCATTATCTAATATAGATTTTTTTAGCTTGTTTTTATTCATTTTCTCATCCTTTCTAAGCTTAAAAGGACAGATTCCTCTGCCCTTTAAAATTTTCTTGGAATAAATCCAACTTTTTTATAAACTTTTCTTAGCATTTTTCTTGCTCTATTTTCTGCTTTAATAGCACCACTACTATATATTTCTTCTAAGTAATCTTTATTTGTCATTAAATAATTATATTTTTCTCTTAAAGGTCTTAATCCTTCTATAATTACTTCTGCTGTATCTTCTTTAAATTTACCATACCCTAATCCCCTGTATCTGTCTACTATAGATTCTATTGTTTCTCCTGAAAAAATAGAATACATTGTAAGAAGATTTTTTATTCCTGGTTGATCATCAGATAGGTTAACTTCTCCAATTGAATCAGTAACAGCTTTTTTAATTTTACTTCTTGTTTCATCTGCTGTTTCAGATAATAAAATAAATCCATTTTTATTTTCATCTGATTTTGACATTTTCTTAGTAGGCTCTTGAAGACTCATAATTCTAGCTCCTACCTTTGGAATATATGGCTCTGGAATTTTAAATGTATCACTATATCTTGTATTAAATCTTCCAGCTAAATCTCTTGCAAGCTCTAAGTGCTGCTTTTGATCTTCTCCAACAGGTACTAAATCTGTTCCATATAAAAGTATATCAGATGCCATTAAAGTTGGATAAGTAAATAATCCTACACTTGGTGATATACTTTTTTGTGATTTTTCCTTAAATTGTGTCATTCTATTAAGCTCACCCATAGATGCTATACAATTTAATACCCAAGAAAGTTCTGTATGAGCTGAAACATGTGATTGTATAAACAAAGTATTTTTTTCAGGGTCTATTCCTGATGCTATATATTGAGCTAAAACCTCAAGTGTTCTACTTCTTAAATCCTTAGGTTCTTGAGGTACTGTTATTGCATGTAAGTCAACTATACAATAATAACAATCATAATCTTCTTGAAGGTCTACCCAATTTTTAAGAGCTCCTAAATAGTTTCCAAGTGTTAACTTACCTGAAGGTTGAGTTCCACTAAATATAATTTTCTTTTCCTCCATTAATTTCCCTCCTATGTATACAATAAAAAGCCCTCCGTCAAAACAAACTACGAAAGGCGGTAATTCTATGTTATAAACAAAATTTTCTACATAATCAATTATGATTATATATTATTTCGGTATAAATGTAAACAAATACACCTTTATCTTATCTACTGCACCAAGACGTTACTACTTTATATTCTAAGTCAGTTAATTTAAAGTACTCTTTTAGTATATTATCTATATCTTCTATTTGTGTATCCCTGCCTTTATAAATATTTAAAATGTCTTGTAAAACCTTTGGCACCTTTATTTCCATAATTTTATTAGGATAATATTCATAAAGATTTTCTCCAAGCTTTTTAGCAATTGTTTTTATATAAAACTCATATATACTACTGTTTAATATACACTCTAAAAACTCATAAGAATAATTTATATCTTCTTTTATTTTTAATGCATATATATCTGCACTAAAATAGTTTCCCTTATCTATTGAAAATCTATTTGAACTTGATTTATAAGGAAATATTATTTTTTTCCCTTCAAAATACAAAGGTTTTCTTCCCCACTGTATGTTATACCAATTTCTTAGTCCTTTTACACATTCTCTTCTAAGTGATAACTTAGATTTATAATTTGAAAGATAAGCTATTGTAAGGGGATAATCTTTTTCATTTTTAATTATATCAGAATATATAATTTTTTTATTTGAATAATCTACTTTAAATTTATTTACCTGTTTTCCTTTTATCCAAGGCTTTAAAATATTTTCTTCTAAATCAATATCATTTTCTAAAATAAATGCTTTATCACATCCTGTTATAATACCTTGAAAACTTTCACATATATCACTTAAATTAAACTCACTTAAGCTTTCTATTTTATAAACTATATCTTTTTCAACTTTACTTAAAAAATTCCATCCACTAGAAGTTAAATCACTTTTCTTATATACCATATATTTAGAATATATTTCTGATTTAGAGTCTATATCAGAAAATACTAATTTTCCTTTATCCTTTGCATTTAAATTTAATTTAAAATAATTTATATTTGTATCATGTTTATTTATTTTAATAATAATATTATCTACTCCAGCTCCTTTAACAACTCTAACTCCATAAAAATCTATTATATCTTTTATATTAGCATTTTTAATTATATATTCTCTAATACCTTTTCCATATAAAGACTCAAGTATATACCTTGAAGTGAAAAACACCATTTCCCCACTACTTTTTAGTGAATCTATTGATTTTTTAATAAAACAATAACTTAAATCTGCTTTATCATAAAAAACCTCACTATACTTTTCTTGAATTAATTTTCTATATGTACCTTCTAATACTTTGTGTCCTATATAAGGTGGGTTTCCTATTATAAAATCATATTTTATATTACTTTCATCTAATAAAAAATCATTATTATATATATTATTAGGCAAAACTCCTGAAACATAAAAAATCTCTATTTTAGTAATCAAACATGCTATAGAGTCTATATCATAGCCATATAGCATATTAACAATATTTTCATTATTATATTCTTTTTTATCTAAACAATTTCTTAATTTTAAATAAGCATCTTTTAAAAAGTACCCACCTCCACATGATGGATCTAATATTTTAAAGTTTTCTAAATTTATATTATTTATAATACCTTTATTTATATAATCTACTATGTCTAAAGGAGTATAAAACCTACCTTTTTTCTTTCTATTTTCTTTTAAACTTATGGTTTCATAAAAGTCTCCTATATCATTTTTTATATTCCATTTTTCTTTAAATTCTATTATTAATTTTTTATCCATTTGCTTTTCTATATTCTTATATAGTAAATATAAGTCATTAATAAACTTTTTAACCATCTTTTTCCCTCATTTTATAAAATATAAATATGTATTAAGTATACCATTTTATTTTTAAGTAATAATAATTAGTAACTAAAGATTTTAGGAGGTATACACATGAAAATATTAATTATTTCTATATTAGTATTAACTTGCTCAGTATTTTCATCATGTAGCAATAAAGAAAATACTGCAAAAAATATTTCTAATGTTAGTATAGAAAATAAACAAGCTTTAGAAAACGAAGGTGAAAAAACAGAAGAAACTACTGTTGAAGTTAATAATACTTCTTTATCAAATAAAGAAATAGGTTGGGGATATAGACCTAATCCTGAAAATAAGGTTCCTGAAATTCCAGGTGAAATACAAGGTCTACTAAAAAAATACTCAAGTTATTATGTTGGAGATACATCTAGTAAAAAACTTTATCTAACATTTGATGAAGGATATGAAAACGGTTTTACAGGTGAAATTTTAGATGTTTTAAAAGCTAATAATGTTCCAGCTGCTTTTTTTGTAACTAAGCCTTACATATTAAAGGAAAAGGATCTTATTAAAAGAATGGTAGATGAAGGACATATAGTAGCAAATCATACATCTACTCACCCATCAATGCCTGATGTTGCAGATAATGCTGAAAAATTTAAATTTGAATTTGAAGATACTGAAAATGCCTTTAAAGAAATAACAGGTAAAGATATGCCAAAATACTTTAGACCACCTATGGGAAAATATAGTGAAAAAACGCTTCACTTAACTAATGAATTAGGTTACAAAAGTATATTTTGGAGTTTTGCTCACAAAGACTGGGAAGTAGATAATCAACCTTCAGTAGAGGCAACAAAAGAAAAGATTAAAAAAGGTATGCATAATGGATGTATAATACTATTACATGCTGTTTCAGAAAGTAACACAAAAGCATTAGACTCTGTTTTAAAAGATCTTAAAGCCGATGGTTATGAATTTTTATCACTAGATGATTTAAAATAAAAAAAGCGACTAAATTTTAGTCGCTTTTTTCTATTTAGCTGCTTTTACTTCTGTCCATATTCTATCATATAGTCCTACTTTTTCCCCAAGATCTTTATAAGCTTCACATCTTTCTATTACAGCTTTATCTGGATAAGCAGTTTTATTATTTTTTATTTCATCTGGTAGCTTCTCTTTAGACTCTAGTTGAGGAGTGGAATATCCTGTTTCAAGTGTATTTTTAAGTGCTACGTCTGTTCTACACATATAGTTTATAAAAAGTTCTGCTTCTTCTTTATGCTTAGATGTTTTTGGTATAATCATTGAATCAAAGAATATGTTACTTCCAGAGCTTGGAACAGCAAATCCTAAATCCTCATTTTGATCCATCATAGTCATAGCATCTCCTGCCCATGTAACCATCATTGCAGCTTCTCCTGCAATCATTTTATCTTTACCTTCATCTACTACATAAGCTAAAACTAAAGGTTTTTGCTCTATAAGGTCTTTTTTAGCTTGCTGTAGGTCTTCTAACTTAGGACTATTTAAAGATTTTCCTCTTCTTTGAAGTGCAATACCTATAGACTCTCTTTGGCTATCAAGCATCATTATATTTTTAGCATACTTTTTATCCCATAAAATATCCCAGCTATCTACTTTTTCGGTAACTAGCTTTTTATTGTAAACAATTCCAACTGTTCCCCATGTATATGGAACAGAGTATTTGTTTTCTGGGTCAAAACTTTGATTTTTAAGTACAGGATCTATATATTTATAGTTTGGTACATTTTTCATATCTATTTCATGAAGTAATCCTTCATTTGCCATTTTATTTATCATATAATCAGAAGGAATAGCAACATCATAGTTTCCTCCACCTGATTTTATTTTAACGTACATATCCTCATTAGTAGCAAAGGTTTCATAATTTACCTTTATTCCATATTCTTTTTCAAAATCAGCTACAACTGTTTTATCAATATAATCTCCCCAGTTATAAACATTTAAAACTACTTTATCTGATCTTGATGCAAACCCAGCATATCCTATAACTACAACTAGTGCTGTAGCTATTGCTACTAGTTTTATTTTTGTAGATTTTGGATTTGATTTTTTCTTTTTCTTTTTCTCAATATTTTTCTCGCCTCTACCATTTACAAGAAGAAGTAATGTAAGTACAGTTACAAATAATAAAGTTGATAAAGCATTTATTGTAGGACTTACTCCTACTCTTGCCATTGAGTAAATTTGTATTGAAAGGTTTGAAACTCCTCCACCTGTTGTAAAGAAACTTATAACAAAATCATCAAGTGACATTGTAAATGCTAATAGTGCTCCTGTTAAGATTCCTGGCATAATCTCTGGAAGTACAACTTGTTTAAAAGCAATCCAAGGAGTTGCACCTAAATCAAGTGCTGCTTCTTGAAGATTAGGATCCATTTGTCTAAGTTTTGGAAGTACAGATAATATTACATAAGGAACACTAAATGTAATATGAGCAAAAAGCAGTGTTGTAAGGCCTAATGGAATATTTATTGCTATAAATAAAAGCATTAGTCCAACACCTGTTACTATATCAGCATTAAGTAGTGGTATATATGTTAAGTTCATTACAGCAGTTTTGCCTTTTTTCCTCATAGCATGTATACCAATTGCAGCTGCTGTACCTACTATAGTTGAAACTACAGCTGATGATACTGCAACTAATAAAGTATAGTAAAGTGCTTTCATTATCTGTGGATCATTAAAAAGTTCAAAGTACCACTTTAGGGAAAATCCACCCCAGTGTCCTCTTGATTTAGATTCATTAAATGAATATATTATTAAAACCGCTATAGGTGCATATAAAAATAAATATATTAGAAAGGTATAAATTCTTTTTAAGTATTTTCCTACCACAGTCCCACACCTTCCTTATCTTTATCGTATTTAGCCATTATAGCCATACTTATTAAAATAACAATAAGCAGTACTACACTTATAGCAGAACCAAAGTTCCAATCAAGGGTAGTTAAAAATTGTTGTTCTATTAAGTTACCTATTAGTGTATATTGTCCTCCACCTAAAAGCCTTGAAATAACAAATGTAGTTACAGCTGGCATAAAAACCATTGTTACACCTGATATAACACCTGGTATGCTTAGTGGAAAAGTTACTTTTCTAAAAACAGTAGATTTATTAGCTCCTAAATCCTGTGCAGCTTCTATAAGCTTGTTATCTATTTTAGATAATACAGTGTATATAGGAAGAATCATAAATGGTAAAAAGTTATAAACCATTCCAAGTACAACAGCTCCACTTGTATACATAATATCAAGTGCCGGTAGTCCTAAAAAGCTTAAAAACTTATTTAAAAGTCCACTTTTTTCAAGTATATTCATCCATGCATATGTTCTAAGTAAAAAGTTCATCCACATTGGTATTATAAGAAGTAACACCATTATGTTTCTTGTTTTAACCTTTGACTTTGCAAGTATCATAGCCATAGGGTACCCGAGAATTAAACACACTAATGTACTTATAAATGCTAAGTATACTGATCTACCTAAAACATTTAAATAAATAGGGTCTATAAATCTTTTAAAATTATCTAATGTAAAATGTAGTCCTGAATCATCTGTATAAGTAAATCCATATGATAGTATTAAAACCGCTGGTATAATAGTGAAAAGTATCATCCATAATATGTGAGGCGCTGCTAATAACTTTTTCTTGTTTATCATAGCTATGATCTGCCTTTTTTCATAATATGAATGTCATCAGGGTCTATTTTTATTCCTATTTCAGTTCCTACTTCAGCCATATCTGTGTTGTGAAGCATAAATTGATATCCTGATACATTTACCATCATTTCGTAGTGAACACCTTTAAATATTACTGATTCTACTATACCTTTAAGCATTCCCTCTTCACTGCTTACGATTTTTATATCCTCTGGTCTTATAACAACATCTACATTTTCTTTTTCTTTAAACCCTTTATCTAAACACTCAAACTCTTTTCCTTTAAATTCTACTAAAAAGTCTTTGTGCATTATTCCATCTATAATATTACTTTCACCTATAAAATCAGCAACAAATGCAGTTTTAGGTTCGTTGTATATCATTTGTGGCGTACCTATTTGTTCTATATATCCATCTTTCATAACAACTACTGTATCTGACATTGTAAGAGCTTCTTCCTGGTCGTGTGTTACAAATATAAAAGTAATTCCAAGACTTTGCTGCATTTTTTTAAGTTCTGTTTGCATTCCTTTTCTTATTTTTAAGTCAAGTGCAGCTAAGGGCTCATCTAAAAGTAAAACCTCAGGTTCATTTACAAGTGCTCTTGCAATAGCTATTCTTTGTTGCTGTCCTCCACTTAAAGAGTCTATATCTCTTTTTTCAAATCCATCTAGATTTACTAGGTGAAGCATATTTTTAACTTTTTTATCTATAGTATCTTCATCTGTATTTTTAAGTCTTAATCCGAAGGCAATATTTTCATAAATATTTAAATGTGGAAAAAGTGCATACTTTTGAAATACTGTGTTTACATTTCTTTTATGTGGAGGAAGCTGTGATATATCTTTTCCTTCAAATAAAATCTGTCCACTAGTTGGAAGCTCAAATCCTCCAATAAGTCTTAAGGTCGTAGTTTTACCGCATCCTGAAGGACCTAATAAGGTTATAAATTCATTTTTTCTAACATAAAGATTTACACCTTTTAAGGCTTCATGATTTCCATATTGTTTTTTCAAGTTTTTTAACTCAATAATGTTTTCTCCAAATTCCATAAAAGATTCCTCCCACATAAATTAATTAAAAGGTTGGAGGTGTACATACCCAAAGCACAGCGGCTTTTTTGCTTCCTCCATTTGAAATATAATGTATACTAGTTGGCTTAAAATAAAAAGTTTCACCTTTTTTAACTTTATGCTTTTTATTGCCTATATGTAAATATATAGAGCCTTCTAAAACATAGCCAAACTCCTCACCATCATGGGCATCATGTTCAGCTGAAGCTCCTCCCTTATCTAAATATATAAGTATAGGCTCCATTTGATTTTTTTGTGACGTTGGAACTATCCATTGTATCTCATTTTTAAGATCTTTATTTTCATTTATAAAAATATCTTCTGATGAAAATACAACTTTTTCTTCTACAGCTTCATTAAAAAAGTCTCGTATATTTGTTCCAAGGCATTCTAATACATCTATAAGGGTTGCTATAGATGGAGAAGTTAGATCTCTTTCCATTTGAGATATAAATCCCTTAGAAAGCTCTAAACGAGATGCAAGCTCCTCCTGTGTTAAACCATTTTTTATACGAAGCTGCTTTATTTTTTCTCCTATATTCATAATTGCACCTTTTTTATTTTAATTTGTTTTTATTATTAAACTTTTTGTTTAGTAATTCTAAACAAAACAAATTATAAGGTCCACAAATAATTTTGTCAATATATAAAAAAATTTTTCTCACTTTTTATTGATTAACCTTATTTTTTAGTATAATTTGTAAAAATAAAAGCAACTAAATTAATATTTAGCTGCTTTTATTTTATAGTATACCCTTAATTATAAGTTCTAACCAAAGTGCATATATGAAACAAATAACTATAGATAAAATAATAAATATATCAAAAACTTTTTCATTTTTATTTTTATTATCCCTTTTAAATATTGATTTTATATATTCTAATTTATTATTTCTTTTTGCAATAGATTTAAATATAAAAAATGATATTATAGAAAAAACTAAAGCCATAGGAGCTAACTGGATTATTGACTTTATAATATTTTCATCTGTAATAGTAGATGCCTCACTTACTATATCTATTCCATATGAAGACATAAAAGACTTTAACTTAGCACTTAAATAAACTAATACAACACTAAATCCATTAAATACAAAATGAACTATCATAGAAGAGATTATAGACCCTGTTACCTCTAAAATTAATGCCATTATAAACCCTAGAATTGTTGCATATATAAATTGATTAAAATTCATATGAATAGCACCAAATAGCAGTGCACTTATAATAAGTCCTTTTAAAACACCTGCTTTTTTATATGTGTTATAAAGTATTCCTCTATAGGTTACTTCTTCAACAATCGAAGGTGTTACAGCCATTAATAAAAGTCCAACTAATAAATTTCCTCCAGCTAAATTTACAGCAACATCTTGAATTACATTATTTGTGTATATCATAGAAATAGAATTTATAAAAATAAAAACTGGTATCATACAAAATGTTAAAACAACTAGTAATATAGCTGTAACAAAATCTATTTTTTTAAATCTTATTAACTTAAATAAATTTTGCTTAGTTAATATAACATATACAAGAAAAGGTAAAATAACACTTAACTGTGATATTAAAATAAGAGTTTTTTCCTCTTTTACAAAATTTCCTATAGAAAACGAAAGAAATATATTAATTAATATCATTATAAAAACTGTAATATTTGCTTTTTTTATATTTATCACCTAACTCCCCCTTACAAAAGTTCTTTTTGTTTAAGTACTCTTAATCTATATGAGTTTTTCCCAACATAATATAATCTATTTAAAAGTTTATAATTAGCAGCTGCTCCAAAAGCTGCTCCAACTACAGGAATAAACTGTAGAAGTTTTGAAATATCCATATAGTCTCTATACTCTTGTTGAAACTCTCTCCAATTAAAATCCTCAAAATTTTCTGGAATAGTTTTAGATATTTCCTCCCAATTATAAATATCATAATAAATGTCTTTTCTTTTTTCATCACTTGAAAATGCAAGTTTAAAAATATAAAGTATAAAAAGTCTCTCCTTAAAATTCTTAACATCATACCCATATAAAACAGCCATTTCAAACAAAAATTTCATTTTAATAGTAAGAAGACTAGGTATATCTGCAAATCCTATAATGAATCCACCTGCACCTATTCCTGCACCTGTTAAAGTAGCACCTTTCCTATAAAATTCAAATTTTTCTTCAAGTATATATTCCCTTTCTCTTAAACTTAATGATATATATGGCTTTTCACTTGTTATTTCTGAACCTTTTAAAACAACTTTAACCATGTTTTTTATAGCTTCAGTAAAAATAATATGGACATTTTCTGGTATTACATTATTTATTTTATTTTGTACTCCTTTAGCTATAATGTTTGATGCTTTAGGCTTTTTTTTCATATCATTTTGCCATTTTATATTTTCATTTATTACAAATTTTTCATAATCTATATTGTTTTTAATCATAAATATTTCCTCTACTTTTTAACATATATTTTTAATATATTTATTCTTTAAATTAAATAATACTATAAAGCTAAAAATATTCAAACTATATAAAAAAAAGACACTAATAAATTTACTAGCGTCTTTTATCTATAAACTATCTAATTTTTATACTTTTTAACTATAAAAATAGCTCCTGTAACAAGTAAAATAATTATCATTAATGAAAATGCTAAAAATAATTTTCCTTCATTTTCAATCCAAATTAAAAAGTTCTTTTCATTTTTTTGGCTCTCTTCATTTACTAAACTATATGAAGTTAATTTGCCAGCATTATCTAATATACATACATCACCTTTAATATATTGAGCTTTTAATATACTACTTAAATAAGGCTTTGTATACTCTATAAGATTATTATTAGGTGCTGTAATAGCTATAATCCTTCTATTTTTATTAAATGGAGATTCAATAGTTTGAATACTTGATATTGTTTTTCCATAATTATTATCTAAACTTATTTTATCATTTCCTATAAATCCTGTTAAATCTTTATTAGGCTTTAATATTAAACTGTCTTTAATATCTAAAATTGATTTACTGTTTAAATTGTCTATTATTATTAAGTTTTCTTCTTTATCCTTATTAGAAATATTATTAGAGTTTCTGACCTTTATACTACCAGTGTTGTAATTTATGCTTTTTCCTATATATGAAGATAAATTCGCTAAAAATTCTACACTTATATTATCAGACACAAAAACTAAGTTGTTAAATTCTCCATTAGTTACAAATGGTGCAGGATAGTTTTTTAAATCTACTTTATCTAAATCACTTGATTGAATATTTATATATGACTGTTCTGATATATAGGCATAAGGAGTTTCTTTATTTGAAAAATCACAATAAACATCTTTAACTTCTAAATCAAATCTAACCTCTATATTATAATAATTAACTTTTTTTAATTTTTCTGGTATACTAACTTCTAAAACATCACTATCAGCTTTGTCTATTGATAGCTTTTTACTTCCTATAGGCTCTCCATTAATAGAAACACTTATAAGTGATTTTTCAAAATCTAGATTTTTAGAATAACTTGTTTTTATATGTATTTTAGATGTAGACTTTATTTTTTTGTCCTTAGGTAAAGTATATACATAGTTTGCTACATGTTTAAATGGTCCTTCAAACTTTATTCCCTCATAGCCTAAATCTTTAAATATTATATTCTCGCTTAACTTTTCTTTAATTGTGTCTACTTTATAATCACTATTTATAAAAGTTTTATCAAATATACTTTGACTTATTAAATCAGTATTTGATAAATACTTTGCAGCATTTAATAAAAGTTTGCTATTTTTTGAAACAATAAGTAGTATTTTATTATTTTGATTATATGGAGAAATTACCTGTTTTATTAAAACATTATTATCTATATTATCTATTTCATCTTTACTTAGTAAATCCTTTATATTATTTTCTAAGTCTAAGTAGTTTCCTATATAAATAAAATCATTGTCTCTAACCTCACTACTATTTTTAAAAACTTTAACATTAACATCTTCGTTTTTATATTTTCCACCTACATATGAAGAAATTATAAGTAATGCTTCCTTTGAATATGTTTCATTTTGATTTGGTAAAACAAAATTTAAATCACTAATATTTTGTTTCATTTTAACATAGGGATATGGAAAGTAATTTAATTTATTCTCACTTACTATATTATTAAACTCTATATTTATACTAGAGTCTTTATGTATTAAAATCCAATTTCCAACATTGTAATCATCTTGACAAGGCTTATTTGATATGTGTCTTGTAGAAGCTACTGATATTTCATTAAATCCTTTTTTCATCATATCCATAGGAATATCTACTTTTATATGATCTTTATAATTCATTTTTTCATAAAGCTTAATAGAATAAAATGGATTTCCATTTATATATAATGTTAAATTTGAAATATCTTTATCTATTATATCACTTTGACTTATAATCAAATCTAAAGATGCTTTTTTTATATTCCACATTTTATCAATTTCAAAAAACATTGAATGCTTTGTATTTACACCAGTAAGTTTAGTATCTGTATTAAATTTATATACTTTTGTATCATTTGCTAATACATTAGGTTTATGTAAAGTAAAGCATATTATAATTAATATAGCTGTTAATATTATTTTCCTCATAAGCTCCTCCTAACTAAAACCTTTCTGTTTTATACCATTTTGTATCTCTTTTAAAAATAATATCTTTTAAATATTCATAAAAAGCATAAACAACAACTATTATCCACATTTGTGAGTAGGTAAAATACATTAAGGATATAACAAGTATATTTTTCAAATTTCCTTCTCCTTTTTCTAGAGAAATTGATACAAATGATTCTAAAATAAATAGTACATAAGAAAGAAGCCAAAGAATTAAAATATTTCCTGAAATACTAATAGATATATCCGTAAATAAACATATTAAAAATATAATATCTGATATAATTACAGATGATAAAAACATAAAATATACTGTAAAAAAATATATAATGTCAAAGGATGCTAAGCTTTTACTTTTAAATATTGTTTTTATATGCTTCATTAAAACATATATATTTCCTTTAGCCCATCTTGTTCTTTGTTTAAACCATACATTTAACTTTTCAGGTTCTTGTTCCCATGCAACTGCTTTAGGATTAAATCCTATTTTATAACCTAATCTATATATTCTAAAACTTAATTCTGTATCTTCTGAAATTGCTTTTTCATCCCATCCACCTATTTTATCTAATATATCTTTTTTTATTATAAAATTAGTTCCTGGAATAGTACAAAGTTTTAATAAATTCCATCTACCTGCTTGAGCTATCCATTGAAAACTTAGTGTTTCTATATTTATAAATCTTGTTAAAATATTTTTATCACTATTTCTAACCCTAAACTTTCCAATAACAGCTCCTAACTTATTACTTGTTATTGTTGATACAAGATATTTTAATGCATTTTTTTCAACATTATTGTCAGCATCATATACGCAAATATATTCTCCATTTGCTATGTTATATCCTAAATTAAGAGCAGAAGACTTTCCCTTTCCCCCATTTTCTTTATTAGTAGTTATTACTTTTATAATTTTATCTTTATCATACTTATTTATTGCTTTTTCAATTTCTAAGCCTGTATAATCACTTGAATTGTCATTGATAACTATTACCTCAAGTTTTTCTTTTGGATAATTTAAGTTCATCATTGATTTTAATGTTTTATAAATAACTTTTTCTTCATTATGAGCAGGTATTAATATACTTATAAATGGAAGCTTACTGTTATTTATAAAACTTTCTTTTTTATTAATAGTTTTTATATAAAATGCATACCCACTAAAAGCTAAAATAATATTTATTATAAGAAGAATCCATATTGATGTAGTACATATAATATAAAGATAATCTATGATTTTATATTCCATTTTCCTACCTCAAATACTTATCTTTATTTATTTTTCTTATATAAAAGTATAAAAAAACAAATCCTAAAATTACAGCTAAAATAAATCCTATTAAAACCTTTATAATAATATCTATTTTCATTTGTATATCCTCCAAACTTTAAACATCGTATTTTAAATCTTTCTCTACAATGCTTTTAAAATGAATAGCATCTTTTATATGTTCACTACACTCCATATATGAAATTAATATATCTATATTTAAAGAATTTTTCTCTGATACGCTTTCTATCATATTTTTTATTCTTGATTTTACAACCTCAGCTCCACTTTCATTAGTTTCAGGCATTAAAATAGCAAAGGTATTTTCATTTAATATATACCTTGCATCCTCATTTCTACTTAAATCACTTATTCCTTTAATTATAAAAGATTTAATGCTTTTTATTTTTTCCTTTCCTAAAACTAATTTTAAGTCTTCATAATATGGAATATTTATAATCATTAATGTTAAATCAGATTTATGTCTTCTAGCTCTACTTATTTCTCTGTTTAAGTCACTATAAAAACTTTTTATGTTATTTAATCCTGTACCTTTATCAATAGTTACAAGTTCATCATATTCTTTTTTAAGTAAAGAATATTTTTTTTGCACTTCATTTATATTTTCACCAATTTTACTAGATGTTATAGTTACTATAGGTATATATACAATCCATATATAAGAAATTAAACTTATTTCTTGAGTATCAAAAATATTAACATACATAAGGTAAGAAGCATATATAAAGATAACTAAAGTACTTCCTAAAACTCCCCATATAGTACCTTTAAAGTAAGATATAATCATAAGCAGTGCACTTAAAGAAAGCATATAAAAATCTATATAACTAGGTTCCATATGTAGAAAAAACATTATACTAAGTATAAAAAATATTTCTATAAATAATAGTACAAAATAAGTATCTATATGTTTAGATGAGTTTTTCATTTGTATCCTCCTTAAGCTTTAGTATTAGTTTGCCCTACTTATTTAATTATATAAAAAAATCGAAGCATTTGCTTCGATTATTTAAATCTTTTTAAAAGTTCTTTTTTTATATCCTCTAATCCAAGACCTCTATCTACCATTAAAACTAATAAATGATATACAAGGTCGGAAATTTCATAACTCATTTCATCTTTAGAGTTATTTTTTGCCCCTATTATAACCTCACTTGTTTCTTCTCCTACTTTTTTAAGTATTTTATCTATTCCTTTATCAAACAAATAATTAGTATAAGACCCATCTACTGGATTATTCTTTCTATTAACTATAGTGTTATATAGGTTATCTAAAACATTAACATACTCATCTTCTTTTAAAACATTATTGAAAAAACATGTACTACTTCCTGTGTGACAAATAGGTCCCATACTTTCAACTTCAACAAGTATAGCATCATTATCACAATCTGTTTTTATACTTTTTACTATTTGGGTATTTCCTGATGTTTCGCCTTTTACCCAAAGTTCTTGTCTACTTCTGCTATAAAAACAAACTTTTTTTGTTTCTATAGTTTTTTCAAGTGATTCACTATTCATATATCCAAGCATTAAAACCTTACCTGTTTTTACACATTGAACTATAGCTGGAACCAACCCTTTTTCATCATATTTTATATCCATTATTATATCCTCCTAACCTCAACCCCATTTTCAAATAAATAGTTTTTAAGATTTTTTATTTCTATTTCCTTATAGTGAAAAACAGAAGCTGCAAGAGCTGCATCTGCACTACCTTCAGTTAAAACAGTTAAAAAATCCTCCATTTTACCTGCTCCTCCTGATGCTACAACTGGTATGTTTACAAGACTTGATATTTTTTTAGTTATTTCTAAATCATACCCATTTTTAACTCCATCTGTATCTATACTATTTATAACAATTTCTCCTGCTCCTAATTTTTCACCTTCTAAAGCCCATTGAACAGCTTCAAGTTCTGTTTCTTCTCTTCCACCTTTTACATAAACTTTCCATATTCCATTTTCATTTTTCTTTATATCCATAGATAAAACAACACATTGTCTTCCAAACTTTAATGCTCCATCTTTTATAAGCTGTGGATTGAAAACTGCTGATGAATTTATAGAAACTTTATCAGCTCCTGCTTTTAAAACTGCTCTAAAATCATCTACTGTTTTTATTCCTCCACCTACTGTTAGTGGTATATTTACTTCCTTAGCTGTATTTTCAACAACATCTAAAAATATATCTCTTTCCTCTGAACTAGCTGTTATATCATAAAAAACTAATTCGTCAGCTCCTGATGTACTATAAAACTTAGCAAGAGATACTGGGTCATCTACATCTGTTATGTCTTTAAATTTTTTACCTTTAACAACTCTTCCATTTCTTACATCAAGACATGGAATAATCCTTTTAGCTAACATAATATTTCCCCCTAAAAATATTTTGAACCTTATTATTAAATACTTCCAAAGTTCTTTAAAAGCTTAAGTCCAACATCTCCACTTTTTTCTGGATGAAACTGCATTCCAATAATATTACCTTTTGCAACAATTCCTGGAACCTTTACACTATAATCTGAATAAAATACAACTTCATTTTCATTTTCACATTTAACATAATATGAATGAACATAGTAAACATATTCACCTTCATTTATATTTTCGGCTATTTTATGATCTATACCTTTAATTAAACTATTCCATCCCATATGAGGAATTTTTACTCCTTCTTTAAGTTTTACAACCTCACCTTTTAAAACTCCAAGTCCTTCAAATTCCCCATCTTCATAACTTTTTTCATATAAAAGCTGCATTCCAAGACATATACCAAGTGTTGGTTTACCACTTTTGATGTTTTCTTTAATACAATTTATAAGTCCTGATTCTTTAAGACACTTCATAGCATCATTAAATGCTCCAACACCTGGAAGTATAATTTTATCAGCATTATTTATAACACTTTCATCTGAAGTTACTACTGAATCTATTCCAACCTTTTTTAAAGAATTATATATACTTTTAAGATTGCCAACTCCATAATCTATAATTGCTATCATAAGTCCCCTCCTATAAAACGCCTTTTGTAGATAAAACCCCTTTTATACTATCTTTCTTTTCACAAGATTTTGCAATTGCTCTTCCTAGTCCCTTAAATAATGATTCAATTATATGGTGGTTATTTTTCCCATATTGTAGATTTGCATGAAGAGTTACCTTTGCATTATAAGCAAACGCTCTAAAAAACTCTTCACAAAGCTCTACATCAAAAGTTCCTACTTTTTCAGCTGTATAATCTACATTAAAGCATAAAAATGGTCTCCCACTTACATCAAGTGATATTTGTGAAAGTGCCTCA
This sequence comes from Bacillota bacterium, assembly GCA_023389275.1. GTDB lineage: Bacteria > Bacillota > Clostridia > Clostridiales > Caloramatoraceae > Clostridium_AB. The sequence goes on along the minus strand of JAEWEN010000111.1, from coordinate 27,167 downwards.
TCCATAGGAGTAAATACAGTAGCATATCTAACTATTCCGCATTTATCTCCTAAAGCATTTAAAAATGCTTCTCCTATAACAATTCCAATATCCTCAACTGTATGATGTGCATCTATGTGTACATCTCCTTTGCATTTAACATCAAGATCTAAAAATCCATGTTTAGCCATTAAATCTAACATATGATCTAGAAAAGGAACTTCTGTATCTATATTTCTTTTTCCTTCTCCATCTAAATTTACATAAACATTTATATCAGTTTCGTTTGTTTTTCTACTAACAGTTGATACTCTCATTTTTAACAACCTCACTTATAATTTCTACTATTCTTTTATTTTCATTTGTAAATCCTATAGAAATTCTAATACAGTTTTCAAGAGCTCCACCTGAAAATTCTCTTACTAATATACCTTCATCTGTAAATCTTTTTATAATTTCTTTAGATTTATTAGTTTTTATAAGTATAAAGTTTGCTCCTGTTTCATAAACAGTTATTCCATTTATTTTTTTAAGACATTTAAAGCTAATGTCTCTTTCTTTTTTTATTCTTTCAATAGATATATCTACCTTTTTATAATTATTAAGTATACATTCTCCAGCATATTGACTTAGTGTATTTAAATTATAAGGCGGTTTAACCTTTAAAATCTCATTTACTGTATTTTCATTAGCTACTAAATAACCACATCTAGCTCCTGCTAATGCAAATGCCTTTGAAAGAGTTCTAAGTACAATTACCCTTTCATTTTCTTTTATTAAATCAACTACACTTTCTCCTAAAAATTCATAATATGCCTCATCAACAACAACAATTGAATTAGTAGAATTTATTATTCTTTCTATATCTTCTCTTTTAATTATTGTTCCTGTTGGGTTATTAGGATTACAAAGCATTATAAGTTTTGCACCTTTTTCATTTGAAACATTTATAATTTCATCTACATTAACTTCAAACTTTTCATTTGAAGGAATTTCTACAAAGTTTCCTCCAAGTATTTGATTACTTATTTTATACATTGAAAATGTTGGAGAGTGAGTAACAAAAACATCATCTGTCTCCATAAATGTAGATATTATACAAGATATAAGCTCATCGGATCCATTGCCACATATAATATTTTCAATTCCTACATTATTTTTAACATATTGTGCAATTTTTTTTCTTAAATTTGTAGATAAAGGGTCTGGATATCTATTTAATGTACCTTCTGAAACCTTTTTAACAAAATCATTAAAACATGATTTAAATAGATTTTCAGAGTTTTCATTAGCATCTAATTTTACTGTACAATCACTTTCTTGAACTATATATGGCTCAAGACTTCTAACTTTTGTTTTTACGTATTTGTTCATTATTCAAACCTCACTCTAATTGAATTAGCATGTGCTGTTAAACCTTCGTTTTCAGCAAATGTAATAATATCGTCCTTAACAGTTTTTAAATCTTCTTTTGAGTAATATATTAAACTTGATTTTTTAACATAATCATGTACTCCAAGTGGTGATGAAAATCTTGCTGTACCACTTGTTGGAAGTGTGTGATTAGGTCCTGCAAAATAATCACCTAAAGGCTCTGGAGAATATTCTCCAACAAATATAGCTCCTGCATTTTTTATTTTAGGTAGATATTGGAACGGATTGTCTACTGAAACCTCAAGGTGCTCTGGCGCTACTTGGTTTACAACATCAAAAGCCTCATCTAAAGAATCAACTAAGAATATAGCACTTTGATTGTCTATTGCACTTTTTGCAATAGAGGATTTTGGAAGATTATTTATTTGAACCTCTACTTCATTAGCTACTCTTTCTGCTAAATCACTTGAAGTAGTAACTAAAACGCAAGCTGCCATTTCATCATGCTCTGCTTGTGATAAAAGATCTGCTGCTATTATTTTTTCATTTCCCTTATCAGCTATAATACATATTTCAGATGGACCTGCTATCATGTCTATTCCAACTTTTCCAAATACCATTCTTTTTGCTCTTGCAACAAATATATTTCCAGGCCCTACAATTTTATAAACAGGCTTTATTGTATCAGTTCCATATGCAAGTGCAGCTACAGCTTGTGCTCCACCTACCTTATATATTTCAGTTACTCCAGCTACATAAGCAGATGCTAATATATATGGATTTACCTTTCCATTTTCAAGTGGCGGTGTAACCATAGCAATAGATTTAACTCCTGCAACTATAGCTGGAACTGCATCCATTAACACTGTAGAAGGATAAGCTGCCTTTCCCCCTGGAACGTATATTCCGACTCTTTCAATTGGAGTTACAACTTGTCCAAGTATACTAGATTGTCCTTCATTACTCATCCAAGATTTTTCAACTTGTTTTTCATGGTATCTTGTAATGTTGTCTTTAGCCCTGTTTAATATTCTTATAAAATCTTCCCCAACTTCATTAACAGCTTCTTTTATCTCACTCTCAGTTACTTTAATAGAATCTAATTTTACCCTATCAAATTTTTCAGTATAATCTATTAATGCTTTATCTCCATTTTTTCTAACTTCACTAATTATCTCTGAAACTATAGAGTCTATTTTATCAAATGAATCTTCTCCTCTATTTAACATTTTTTCAACTAATTCTTCATAGTTACTTTTATTAACCTTAACAATTTTCATTTAAATTCCCTCCTTAATTAAAATACGTGTTTTATCTATTATTTCTTCTATTTTTTCATTTTTAACTTTAAAGCTTGCTTTATTTACAACCATTCTAGCACTTACTGGACATATATCTTCAATAACAACTAATCCATTTTCCTTAAGAGTTGTACCTGTTTCAACAATATCTACAATAACATCTGAAAGACCTACTAAAGGCGCAAGTTCTACTGAACCATTTAACTTTATAATATCTATATCCTCACCTTTTTTGCTAAAATGCATCTTAGCAACATTTGGATATTTAGTTGCAACCTTTAATTTATTTCCTCCTGTGTATTTATATCCATTAGGTGCTGCAACAGAAAATTTACACTTTCCAAAATTTAAATCTAATATTTCATAAAGATCTTTATTTTCCTCAAGTAAAGTGTCTTTACCTACAACTCCTATATCAGCTGCTCCTCTTTCTACATAAACAGGAACATCAACAGCTTTTACAAACACAAGTCTTACTTTATCTTTTTTATTTTCAAATATTAATTTCCTACTTTCATCTGAATAATCTTCAAATGTTATTCCTATTTTTTCTAAAAGCTCTATACTTTTTTTAGCAATACGCCCTTTGCCTAACGCTATATTAACAAAATCCAAACCCATATCCCCCTTAAATGGTTTTTATAAATTCCTCTATATTAATAATTTCTCCATTTAATAAAATTTCTTCTTCTATAGATATAGTGTTGTTGTAATTTAAATTATTATTATTAATTTTTCTAACATCTGTACTATATCCTTTTTCCCTTAAAACACTTGAAAGTGTTATAGCTTTGTTTCTTTTACCTTCTTTATAAACAACCTTAAAATCTATATTTTCCACTTCACTACAAAGTGAATTTATTTTCATAGCTTCTACAACAGCATCTATATTAATACCAAACCCAGTAGATGGCATATATTCTCCATATGTTTTAGTTAGATTATCGTATCTTCCTCCACCTAAAACTTCTTTTCCAACTCCTGATGTATATCCTTTAAAAGTAACTCCTGTATAGTAGTTTATGTGACTTACAAGTCCTAAATCTGCTAATATATATTCTTTATATCCGTATTCTTTAATAGCTTCATAAATTTTATATAAATTATTAACTGCTTTTTCCATATTTTCATTTAAACAAAGACCTTTAGCTTTTTCTATAACCTTATCTACCTTTCCATAAAGACTTGGAAGTGATAAAATTACATCCTTAACTTTACTATCAATAACTAAGCCATCCATATAAAACTCAAGTCCTGTAAAGTTTTTACTTTCAATATATTTTTTAATTTCAATAACCTCAGATTTTGAAAGCTTTGTTTCTTCTAAAAGAGACTTAAAATATGATGCTTGACCAATATCTATTTTAAAATCTTTAAAGCCACAGCTTAAAAGAGATTTTATTGCAATTGCTATTACTTCAGCATCTGCGTCTTCACTTTCTTCTCCTAAAAACTCTACACCTGATTGTACAAATTCTGCTTTTCCCCCATTTTCACTTTGCATTCTATAAACATTTGTGGAGTAAGAAAACTTTAAAGCTTCCTTATTACTTTTATATAGTGATAAACCCATTCTAGCTATTGGTATTGTAACATCTGGTCTTAGTACTAATATTTTTCCATATCTATCAATAAATTTAAACATTTCTTCTTTTTCTATAGTTCCTTCTACCTCTGTAAAAAGATCATAATATTCAAAGGTTGGAGTTAGTATTTGTCTATATCCAAAACTTTTAAAAACCTCATTTATATTTTTTATAACATTATCTTTTACGCCAAACTCTATACTGTTAATGTCTTCAACACCATCTGGAATAAAACCTTTTATACAACTCATAACCTTTTCCCCCTTAATCATTTTATCACTTTATCACATTAAATTAATAATATAATAAAGTTTTTTCTTATTAAAGTCAATAGTTTTTATGTTAAATTTTTCAATTAAAAAAGAAGTTAGCATTTGCTAACTTCTTTATAATATTTGTATTTATTTAATTAAATTACTTCTTTCCTCTATTTTTTTAGCTACTCTTTCCTTTTCTTCTCCCTCTAAAACCTTTGGCTTGTAATCATTTTTAGTTTTAGAAGATGATATTGAAACTGGTATAGTCTTAGGTTCTGAGGATTTTATAAGACTTTTATTAGAATCAAATGTAAAGCTTTGAGTATATATAAAAGAATCTTTATCACCTGGATTTGTGTTACCACCAAAAACAAAGTTTCCAAGACTATACACTATATTTTTACCATTATACTCTTCTATTCCTTGAATAACATGTGGGTGATGTCCTAAAACTAAATCTGCTCCTGAATCAACTGCAAGTCTTCCTAGTGTTTTTTGAGTACTATTAGGCTCTTTAGTTCTCTCATCTCCCCAGTGAAATGACACTACTACCATATTTACTTGTTTTTTCAAATCTGCTATGTCTTTTTTTATTGAGTCTTTTATTTCGCTAGTTGCACTCCAACCTTTATATCCTAAAAGTCCAATTTTTACACCATTTTTCTCTACAATAGCTGAATCTTTAAAACCAAAATTTTTTATATTATTTTCGTCTAAATGTTTTTTAGTATCATTAAATGCTACTTGTCCGTAATCCATTGAATGATTGTTAGCTAAATTTACTGCTTCTACACTTCCTAAAGTAAGTATTTTAGTATATTCTGGCTTTCCTCTAAAAGCAAATTTTTTATCAGCTCTTTGTCCATTTATACTTAAAGCTCCTTCTAAGTTAGCAATTGTTAAATCATCTTTAGATAAAATATCTACAACATTTTCAAAAAAATATGATGGATCATTAGCATTATAAACAGATGAGAAAACCTCTCCTCTAGCACCACTATTTTCTCCAAATGTACAATCTCCTACAGCGCTTATTTTTATATTAATTTCCTTGTCTTTATTTATTTTTTCATCTTTATTTTTTTCACTATTTTTATTCTTTAGTAAATCTACTTTATTTGACGATGCTGTTTGTGTTTTTGGAATACTTATCATTTTGTAAACTGAAAAAATAGTAACTCCTAAAAAAACTATTCCGCATGCTAAAAATATACTTAATAGCCTTTTATCCTTCTTTTTCATAATATCCCCCTTTAGACCCTTTTAAGGTAATTATAGTGTATTATACAAAAAAATAAAACCAGATTATTCTGGCTTTATTTAGAAAGTTTAAGTATTGCATTTGCATATATTTTTGTACATAACATTAAATGATCTATATCAATATACTCATTAGGTTTATGTGCTACATCTTCATCACTTAAGTTCATAGGTCCAAAGGCAACTATGTTAGGCATTTCCTTTGCATATGTTCCTCCACCTATTGTTATAGGCTCTACATCATTACCTGTTATATCTTTATAAACCTGTTGAAGAGTTTTTACTAAAATATGATCTTTTTCAAAGTATAAAGGTTTATCATATGACATATTTTGTATTTTTATATTTTCCTTAATAAAATTTCTTTTTAAAGGAGTTAAAACATCATCAAGTGAAAATGTTACAGGATGTCTTACATCGATAGATGCCTGACAAAAATCTTTTTTAATATTTATAATACCTAAATTAAAGGATAATTCCCCTGATACGTCATCTTTAAGATTTATGCTAAGTCCTTCACCGTTTAAAGAATATCCTATTTTATCATTAATGAACTTTATAAATTCTCCAACAGTTCCATTTATATTAATTAGGGATAAAAATTCAATCATTTGAATAATAGCATTTTTACCTAGATATGGTGTACTTCCATGAGCTGATGACCCATAGCTTCTTATTATAAAACCAGTTACTAGTTCTTCAATTTTTATATTTGATGATTTGTTTAAATATTTTTTATAAATAGATATGAATTCTTCTTTGTTTTCTGTTAAAATTTCAGCTTCACAATAGTCTGGAACCATATTTTCTCTAGTTCCACCTTTTATATAAACTACTTTATAATCTGAATCTTGCTTATTTACAACTTCCTTTGTAATATCAAAAATTAAAAGTCCTTTTTCTCCATGTATAACAGGAAAGTCAGCATCTGGTGTAAACCCCATTATAGGTGCCTTTTCTTTTTCAAGATAATATGGAATATCTGTGCATCCTGTTTCCTCATTGGTTCCAAAAATAATTCTTACTTTTTTATTTAACTTTTCACCAGAATCTACTATAGCTTTTAATGCATAAAGAGCTGATATAATAGGTCCTTTATCATCTATTGCACCTCTTCCATATATTCTATTATTTACAATTTCCCCTGAATATGGATTCTTATCCCATCCGTCACCTTCAGGTACTACATCTAAGTGTCCAAGTACTCCTATATAGTCTTCTCCTTCACCATATTCTGCATACCCTATATAGTTATCAAGATTATAGGTTTTAAATCCAAGATCTTTTGATAAGTTTAATGCATAATCTAAAGCTTGTTGAACACCTTCCCCAAAAGGCATATTTTCCTTAGGTGTTGTTTCCACACTTTTTATTGATATTAATTCACTTGTGGATTTTACTATTTCTTCTTTTAGTACATCAATTGCTTTTTCTAAACTCACTTTTAACACCTTCCTTAGGTTATGTATAATAAAAAGGTGCCGTAGCACCTTAAAAATAACTTATATTATTTTCCCATGTATTTTCATAGGATATATCTGATATGCTTTTCTTATCTATAATATAAGGGTCTTCTTTTATATATCCTATAGGACGCTCATGATACCCTATAGGAGTTAAACCAATTACCTTATAGTTTTCAGGAATATTTAAAATTGATTTAAATTCCTCTTCATTTTCTATTTCAATCCAACAGGACCCTAAATTTTCACTTGTTGCTGAAAGTAAAATATTATACATTACAATGGCGCCGTCTAACATATAATATCTATTATCATTATACTCTTTATCTACATCTTTTTGTACTGTTACTACTATTGATAAAGGTGCTTCAATAAATCCTTTTTTAGCTGAATTACTATCTGGAATAGCTTTTTCAAGTTTTTCTTTTACACTAATATCATTAATAAGTATAGCCTTAAAACTTTGAAGATTTCTATAAGATGGAGATAATTTAATAGATTCAAATATATTTTTTATTTTTTCTTTAGGTACAATTTCATCTTTATAACTTTTAATACTATGTCTTGCTTTTAGTAAAGATAAAAATTCCAAGCATACCACCTCCTATATGTAGTATGCTTAGTACATTTATAGTTTATTCCTTATTTTCTTTTTATTTTTCTTTTTACTTTTGCTATAAAAAAGTCCATTTCAGACATTTTAAATTTATATGTTATGTAAAAATATAAAGGAATACCAATACCCATAGCAAGACCTACAGATATAAGTTGATCTGTTTTACTCTCTACTCCAAGTATACTTTCTCCTATTCTAGATATTATTAAAACTGCTCCTCCCATAATAAAAGATGCTACAGAAGCCTTTGTACATGAATTAATAATTTCCTTTGTTTTAAGTCCATTTGTTTTTTTCTTAAGACCTTTGTATAAAAGATACATATTAACAATACTTGAAACAGAATAAGCACATGAAACTCCTGCTATTCCAAGTGGAGTGTAAAATGTTAATCCTACTCCTAAAATACCATTTACAATAACAGTTATAAATGCTACCTTAACAGGTGTTTTAGTGTCTTGAACTGCATAAAATCCTCTAGTTATAATTTGAACTGCTGATTGACCTATAAGACCCAAGCTGTAGAAAGCAAGAACTGTTCCTGTTATATGAACATCTGATTCAGTAAATGAACCTGATTTAAATAAAAGTCTTATAACTTCTTGATTTAAAACTATCATACCAACTGCCGCAGGTATAGTTATATACATAATAGTTCTAAATCCTTCTGAAAAGGTATCTTTAAATTCACTAATTTCTTTTCTTGCAATTTGAGTATTCATTACAGGAAATAAAGTTGTTGCTATTGCCATTGCAAAAATTCCAAGTGGTAAAAGCATAACTCTATTTGCATATCTAACTAATGTTAAATATCCTTCTCCTAAAAACGTTGCTATATTTTGATTTATTACTATATTAAGCTGACTAACAGAAAGTCCAATTATAGCTGGTATCATTAAAGCAACCATTTGTCTAAAGCCTTCATCTTTAGTGTCTATAGTAAACTTTAAATATTTTGCTCCACCAACTCTTCTAAAATCAGGAACTTGTACTAAAAAATTCATTAAAGCTCCTACTATAACCCCTATTGTCATACCAAATATTCCAAGAGATGTTGCACCTAAAATTAATGCTCCTCCTATCATACCTACATTGTATAATACAGGACCTATAGCTGGTGCTGTAAATATTTTATATGAGTTAAGTATACCTCTTAAAAGTCCAGCAAGAACTGTAAAGGTAACTGCTGTAAACATTATTCTTGTAAGCTTTACTGTAAGGTCAAACCCTTCTGGAGTTTTCATCATTCCAGAAGCTACAAGAGGTACTAAAATCTTTGCAAACGTTATACCTAAAACATTAAAAATAAGTATAAATATTAAAGCTGCTGTTATGAAAGAGTTTGCTGATTTCCAAGCTTTTTCATCTTCACCTTTTGCTATATAAGATGTAAAAACAGGCATAAATCCTGAACTTAATGCTCCTGCAATTAAAAGGTTAAACATTACATCTGGTATAGTAAATGCTGCAAAAAATGCATCTGTTTCTATTGAGGCACCATAAACATTAGCTACAATAACTTCCCTTACAAAACCTAATATTCTACTTAATAAAAGAGTTATCATAACAATTATTGTAGCTCTTTGTATATTGTCCTCTTTTCTTTGAGTTACTGCCATATTACTTCTCCTTATAACATAAAGATTTAAAAATAAACTTTGGTAAAGCTCCTAATCTTGTTATTCTTTTAGGATCTTTAAATAATCTATAAGCCCACTCTAGCCCCATATTTTGCATAAAAACTGGAGCTCTATTAATATCACCACATATAACGTCAAAACTTCCACCAACGCCCATAAAAATATTAGCATTAATGTTTTTCATATTACTAGAGATCCAATTTTCCTGCTTAGGACTTCCTAGAGCAATAAATACTATATTAGCCTTTGAAGCATTTATATCATCAATTATTTTCTTATCATCTTTAAAATATCCATCTTGAATTCCAACAATATCTAAGTTTTTTATTTCATCTTTTAAAGATTTTGCTGCTCTTTCAGCTACATTAGGTTTACCACCTAATAAAAACACTTTATGTCCCATTTCACCACTTACCCTACAAATATTTTTCATAAGGTCTATACCTGTTACCCTTGATCTTACCTTACCACCACGAAGCTTAGATGCTATAACAACTCCTGTTCCATCTGGTATTTTTATATCAGCACTATTAATTAAACTTTTTAACTTTTCATCTTTTTGACATTTTATTACTTTTTCTGGATTTATTGCAACTACAAAGGCCTTTTTATTTTCGGTTATTGTATGGTTTATTTGAAGTAAAACCTCATCCATATTATAAGGAGAAACTTCTACTCCTAAACACTTTTCCTTTTCCATATTAATCCTCCAGTACTTTATTCCATATCTTTTCATATGAATCTGCTAATGCTTGCAGAGAAAACTTATCCTTTACTAATTTATTTAAATTTAAACCTAAATTATGAGCCAATTCTTTATTATAATTTAAAATACTTATTTTTTCACCTATTTCTTTTATATTTCCCGGGAAAACTAATAAACCTGTTTCCATATCTTTTATAATTTCAGAAATTCCACCAACATTTGATGCAATTACAGGCTTACTATAAAGTCCTGATTCTAATATTACAAGTGGAAATGTTTCAGAATAAGATGTTAAAACAGTAAAATCAGATATATTTATAAAATCATCTGGAATCTTAAAACCTACAAATATTACATTCTTTTTTACTTTATAATCTTTTATTTGATTTTCTATATCACTTTTGATTTCCCCATCTCCAACTAAAATTATACCTGTGTTTTTTAAATCCTCATATATTTTTTCACATGAATCTAAAAAGTCTTTATGTCCTTTAATAGGATGAAACCTTCCTATCATAGATATATAGTTATTAAATATAGGTAAGTTATATTTTTTAATAACATCGTCTTTGTTTAAATTTGATAGATCTTTTTTAATATCTATACCATTATAAACCGTAAAAATTTTATTTTCATTAAATCCTCTATTTATTAAAAGATTTTTAAAATTTTTTGATACTGCAATATAGTAATCAAAACTTTTTAAAGCAAGTTTATTTATTTTTGAATATACAAATGTTTTATATTTATTTCCTTTGTAATCACTTTCATAATCACTATGAATAGTTGTAATAAATTTGGCATTTACTTTCTTTTTTAAAAATGAACATATAAAGTTAGCTCTTCCCCCATGTGAATTTACTATATTTACCTTTTCATTTTCACAAAGATTACTTAACTTATTAACAACTGACAAATCAAATCTTTTATCTTGTTTTATAAGAAAAACATTAAGCCCCATTTCTTTAGCTTCTTTAAAAAGTTCTCCTTCTATAAAACATGCTATAATGTTTTTTACTTTTTTATTTTTCATTTCATTTACTAAAGATAAAAGATGTTTTTTAGATCCACCTTTTTCTCCTCCACTTATTACATGAAGCACAACCATAAATATACCTCCAAAAAAATAAAAGGGTATTTTAACATACCCCTTTATTATATCAAACAAAATAAAACTAAACTATATTGTAGTATATACTATATTTGCGTTGTCAAATTCATTTTTCATACCTTTAAATAGGTTTCTTGTATCGAATATTACAGAATTTGCACCTAGCTTTTCTATTAAGCATTTTGCAGTTATATCATCAAATTGCTTTTGTTTTGCAAGAACAATTATAGCGTCTTTTCCATCTAAAACTTTTTCAAGTGAATCTACTTTAAAATCATACTGTGTTGGAACAGCAGGATCATATGCTTCAACTTCTACTCCCATTTCAATAAGTAATTTTATTATTTCAATTGGAGGACTTATTCTATCGTCATTTGAGAAGTCTTTCATAGCAACTCCTAAAACACCAATTTTTGATGAAGAAAGGTCTTTAGAAACAGATGCTAGTGATTCTTTTAATATATTAATCATAACATTTGGAAGATCAGCATTTTTCTCACGGCAAAGCTTTAATATATCCATAGTCATATTCATTTCAGTAGCCTTTGGCTCTATATAATGATATGCATTAGGTATACAGTATCCTCCAACACCAGGTCCTGGAGTTAAAAGATTAACTCTTTTATGAGTATTTGCTATTTCAATAACCTCATGTATGCTAATTCCAAGTTTTTCAGTAAATCTAGCAAATTCTTGAACCATAGCTATATTTACATCTCTTTGAACGTTTTCAAATACTTTTGAAGTTTCAACTACTTTTATTTCACTAGCAGTTATAACTGGAGTTTGACAAACTACCTCTAAAAGTTCTTTAGCTCTTTTAGCACTTTCTTCATTTACACCAGCAGTTATTGTTGGCATGTAAGCAAATTCATCAAAAGCAAATCCTTCAGCAATTCTCTCTGATGAGTATGCAAGATAAAAATCTTCTCCTGCTTTCATACCTGATTCTTCTTCAAGTATAGGAAGAACCTTTTCTTCAGTAGTACCAGGAACTACTGTACTTCTAACTAGTACTAAATCACCTTTTTTAAGATGTTTTCCTATTGTTTTACAGCATTCAATAACCTCAGTCATTCCTACTGTTAAAACTATATTATTACATTTTTCTAAAGCATCTACCATATCTGTTGTTGCTCTATATCTTCCTGCTTCAAGCTCTTCTTTTAATATTGTTTGAATTGTTTTTCCTTCAAAGCATTCAGTGTGATGAGTTATTCCCGCATTAGTGTCATTAACTAATTTCTCTAATATGTCTACTCCATATACATTAGCTCCTCTAAATGAAAAACTTAGTGAAAGTGGAAGACCAACAAATCCTTGTCCAAACACTGCAACATTCTTTAAGTGACTTTTAACTTTATCCATGGTTTACTACTCCCTTCTTATTTTCAATATAGTATCCCTTATAAAGCATGGCTGTTATTATCCATACCAATACATTTAACTGTGGTATAAACATTAAGTTGTTTAAAAAGTTTTGAAAAAGATAGGCAGCCCAAAATCCTAAGAAAGAAAGTGCTACTAACTTATATTTTTGTCCATATTTATACACCTTAAATGTTATATATGTTAAAGAAGCATATATCATTATAAATAAAGCTCCTCCAATAGCGCCAAGCTCTGCAAACATTTTTATATATGAATTATGTGTTGTAAAAATAGTTCTTCCTGCGTAAAGATCATGATATTTTGATATATACTCTCTATATCTTGTAAGAAAGTTTCCATTTCCAACACCTAATAGTGGATAGTCTTTAAACATTTCTATCCCAGTTTTCCATATTTTTACCCTTACATTATCATTTAAATGAGAAAAATCAAATATTGATAAAAATCTTGCTCTAGTAGATGGTACTACAAATATTGTAGCAAGCATTATAGGTATTAATAAAAGTACTTTTCTGTATCTTAAAATAGCTATTATAAAAACTCCTATTAAAAATCCTAGCCATGCACCTCTTGTTGATGTAAAAATTAAATTAAACAAAAACAACATAAATACTAAAGCATTTGTTATTCTATTCCCCTTTTTTTCTATAAAACAAATTAAAGGATAAAATATAACCATATTTATAGCAGCACCAAAATAATTAGGATTTTCAAATGTAGAATATATTCTTCCTCTTCCAAAAGGCATTGAAACTCCATCATCTATAAAAGAAGAAAGGTTAAATACAAATTGAACTACACCAAATAGTGATGCTACTATCATAACTAGATAAAATATACATAACCCTTTTTTAATAAAATCACTGTCTGAAACTATAAGTATAATATAAAATATTGCTATATATTCTACAAATCTTATAGCTTCTGATATAACAGCTACCTTGTTTTGTGCATATAATATAGACCCAAAAGAAAGTAGTGTAAATAAAACAGCTAAAACTCCTAGAAGCTTCATATGGTTTGATTTTAATATATTAAGATATGTTTTATCTTTTCTATAGTTATAAAATATATATATTATACCTAATAAAATTGCAATTCCACCAAATACAGTGTCTGCTGCTATAGGTATAAAAGATATTTTTGTTTTTACAGGAACTAGAGGAACAACTATTATAAAGGTATATAATATAATATTTAAAAAGTTTTTAAATTTCATACCCTTCCTCCATTGTAACCTAATAAGCACCTTCTCTTAATAGCACTACTTTAAAAGTTTTAAAAAATATTTTTATATCCATTAAAAGAGAATAATTCTCTACATAGGCTACATCGTATTTTATAGTTTCTTTAAGCTCTAAGTTTCCTCTTCCATTTACTTGTGCAAGTCCTGAAACACCTGGCTTCATTAAAAGTCTTATTTTTTCATAATCAGTATAAAGACTTGTTATATCAGGAATTTCTGGTCTTGGTCCAATAAGGCTCATATCACCTTTAATTATATTTATAAGCTGTGGAAGTTCATCTAAACTTGTTTTTCTCAAAAATTTTCCTGATTTTGTAACTCTAGGATCTTCTTTTTCTTGAAAAACAAAATTATCTAAAGTCTCCCTATTTAAATCTCTATTAAACATTTTATCTGCGTCTTTAATCATTGTTCTAAACTTATAAATAGTAAACGGCTTTCCATTTAATCCTATTCTAGTTTGTTTAAAAACAGCCTCACCTTTAGAATCTAGTTTAATCCAGATTATAAGCAGTAAAAATACTGGACTTAATATAACAAATAATATAAGTGATAATATTAAGTCAAAAACTCTTTTTATAAAAAGTTGAGCTTTTTTTCCAGATAAACTACTTTCTATTTTCTTGAACAATTCTTGTGACTGCATTTATTACATCCTCCACGTCTTGTTCTTTCATACTTGGGTATAGAGGAAGAGATATCATACCTTTAAATACTTTTTCAGCTATTGGGAAGTCTCCCATTTTATACCCAAAAGTCTCCATATAATATGGATGAAGATGAACAGGTGTATAGTGTACGCTGGTTCCTATGTTTTCTTCTGCTAATGCTTCAATAAATTCATTTCTATTTATTTTAAGCATATCTTCTTTTACTCTTATAACATAAAGATGCCATGCGTGTCTATTTCCTTCTACTTCAATTGGAGTTATTATTTCATCTAATTTACTAAATGCATCATTGTACATTTTAGCATATTTTTCACGTAGATTTTGCATTTTTTCTATTTTTTCAAGTTGGCAAAGTCCAAGTGCTGCTTGCATATCTGTCATATTATATTTATATCCTGGATAAAGTATTTCATAATACCAAGAACCACCTTTTGCAAATCTGTTCCAAGCATTTTTACTCATTCCATGAAGACTCATTACTCTAGCTTTTTCAGCTATTTCATCACTATTAGTTGTAAGCATTCCGCCTTCACCTGTACATATATTTTTAGTTGCATAAAAACTAAATGATGTAGTGTCTCCAATAGACCCTATTAGCTTTCCTTTATGAGTTGTATAAATAGCATGTGCTGCATCTTCTAAAACTAATAAATTATGTTTTTTAGCTATTTCATTTATTTTATCTAAATCACATGATTGGCCACCATAGTGTACTGGAACTATTGCCTTTGTTTTTTCAGTTATTTTTTCTTCTATTTTATTTGGATCTATACACATAGTTTTTTCATCAATATCAGCAAAAACTGGTTTTGCCCCTGTGTGAACTATTGTGTTTGCACTTGCTGCAAATGTTAAAGGAGTAGTAATAACCTCATCTCCCTCACCTATGTTATTTGCTACTAATGCTATATGAAGTGCTGCTGTACAAGAATTCATAGCTATTGCATGTTTTGCTCCTACATACTGGGCAAATCTTTTTTCAAATTCCATTGTTTTAGGCCCCTTTGAAAGCCAGTTTGATTTTAAAGCATCTACTACCTCATTTATTTCCTTTTCTTCTATGAAAGGAAGAGCATATGGTAAAAACTCTGTTCTCTTCATTGAAAACACCTACCTTGACATTTTTGTATTTTTGTTTATTCTATCATAATTTTTAGTTAGATAAAACGTATATAATCCTTCTAAAAACCCTAATCCATAACTTGAATGAAGTATTAAAAAGCATATCATTATTCTAGGAATATAAGAATATTTTTTATTACATGCTTTAAAAGCATATACACCTGCTAAAACTACATATAAAGCTAAAACAGATAAAAACATTCCTCTTAAAAGCTCCGAGAAAATACTTACTAAACATCCTAATATAATACCTGAAACAAACATAACAGGTATTAAGTGACGAACTGCAGGTGGTCTTTTATGTTTTTGAATAAGACGAACCTTCCAAAATCCATATTGATAATACTGCTTAAATAGTTTACCAAGTGATCCTCTAGTGTAATAATGTGATTCAACAGATGGTGATAAAAGCATTTTATATCCTGCTTTACTTACTCTAAAATTCAATTCATCATCTTGATTTCTAACAAATTCTTCGTCAAATAATCCAACTGTTTCAAATACTTCTTTTTTGTATGCACCAAAAGCTACAGTATCAACAAACTCTTCTTTAGTTGAATATCTAAAAAGTGCATTTCCTACACCAAAAGGTGAGCTCATAGCATAAGATATTGCTTCTGAAAGATTATTTTCACTTATATTTATTATTCTTCCACCAACAACAGCTACAGCATCATCTTTAAGTTTTTCAACTGAATTTTTAACATAATCTTTATCCATATAAGCATGTGCACCAAAAATTATGATTATATCTCCTATAGCCTGTTTTATTCCAAGGTTCATAGCTACAGGTGCTACCTTTTTTTCGTTTATAACAAGCTTTACATTAGGTTGTTTTTCTGAGTAAGACTTTATTATTTCTTGAGTTTTATCATCAGACATACCATCTACAACTAAAACTTCTATATTTTCTATTCCATAGCTTTGGTTTATCATTGACTCTATACATTTTCCAATGTACTTTTCTTCATTTCTACAAGGTATAACTATAGAAACTTTTTTCGTCTTGTCTTCCATATATCCTCCTTCATAGACTATTTAGCTAAATCTTTATAAAATTTATCTACCTTACTAAAATTAACTTCAACAGTATAATTTTTAAGTATAAATTCTCTAGCATTTTTACCCATTTCTTTTCTTAAATCTTCACTAACTATAAGTTTTTCTAAAGCATTAGAAAGTTCACTTTCATTAGCTTTATTTACTACAAATCCTGTAACATTATTTTCTACAGTTTCAGGTAATCCCCCTGCATTAGTTACTACAACAGGAGTTCCTGTAGCCTGTGCTTCTATAGATGAAACTCCGAAACTTTCATGTAGTGATGGTACAACAGCTATATCAAATTTGTTAAACCATGTAACAATTTCATTTGTTGATAAAAATCCTAAAAACTCTACCTTATCTTCTATACATAAACTTTTTACTAAGGTTTTAAGGTTTTCAAGCTGTGAACCTTTACCTCCTATTTTAAGATAAATATTATCATATTTTTTACAAAGATGTGCAAAAGATTTAATTAAATAATCTATACCATAATGACTCTCTAATGTTTTTATAGCCCCAATTATTAATTCATTATTTTTAGATACATTAATAGGTTTAAATATTTTTTCATCAATTCCAAATGGAGTTATCATTATGTCTTTATTTGTATACTTTTTAGTTTCTCTAGCCATGTCATTACTTGTTGACATTATAAAATCTGCACTTTTTAAATTATGTTCTATTATTTTTCTTTTTAAACTATTTTCATTTGGGAAAGAATATATATCACTTCCCCAAACTGATAAAACATATGGGTGAAACTTTAAAAGGCTACCTAAAAGTCCATAGCTACTTGCATAATGTGCATGAAGTATATCTGGATTTATTTCCTTAACAAGCTTTTTTATTTTAAAAATTCTTTTTATATAGTTAAGCTTTGAAAATACTCCTCCATATGCCACCTTTGAATCATCTATACCTAAACTATGTACCTTTGCTGAATCTATTTTCCCATTATTTAAGGAAATAACGTGTATATCGTATCCTTTAGATGCAAAATAATCACACCATTTTCTTGTATGGGAACTATTAGCATCAGCTAAATAGCAAATTCTCATGTTCCACCCACCTTATTTAAAAAATTTCTTTATTTAAAATTTCTGACTTAGTATATACGTCTGCATTTTTAAGCTTTCCATATAAGTCATTAACACTACTTCTATCTGTATATTTATCAAGATAAAGTTCGTTTATTTTGCTTAGCTTTTTAACAACACTTACATCTTTTACATATGTGTCAACAACAGATAAAACTTCTAAATTTTTAAAGTTTTCTATAACATTTACATTAGATATAAAGTTTCTAGCTACACTTAAAAATTCTAAATTAACAAGTGGCTTTAACTGGTCTATACTTTCTAATCTATTATTACTTGCATCAATTTTCTTTAAAGACGTAAGAGGCTGAAGATTAGTTAAATCACTTATTATATTATCAGATATATTAATTTCTGTAATATTAACTAATTTTTCCACTCCATCTAGTCTGCTTAAATTATTACCTGCAATATTTAGTGTTGTTAAACTATTTAAATCATAAAGTACAGAAACATTTCCTATTCCATTATAAGCTACAGATAATTCCTTAAGATTAGTTAAATCCTTTAGTGGAGTTAAATCTTGTATATGGTTTCTACTAAGTTCTAACTTTATTAGCCCTTTAAAATTAGCTATTGTACTTATATCTAAAATAGAGTTATTGTTTAATTTTAAATCCTCAAGATTTGTAAGGTTTTTAAGTGGAGTTATATCTTTTATTTTATTAACTCCTAAAAATAAATTTTTAAGTTTTTTAAGATCCTTTAACTTTTCAATATCATCTATATTATTTTCTGATAAGTTAAGTGTTTCAAGGCTATTCATATATTCTATACCATCTAAGTGTCTAATATCTGATTTAGATAAATCTATAACCTTTACAGATGTAACATCGTGTACATAAATATCTCCAAATGGCTTTTTTAACTTATCTCTTATTGCTTTTTCAAGATTTTTATCTTTATACTCTATTACTTTATCATTAAGAACATATTGTTCTTTAGGTGATCTTATAGCTGTAAAAATCCCACTTAAAACAAGAATTCCAATAACAACTAAAGCAAATACTACTTTTTTATTTTTAAAAAAATCTTTTATTTTATTAAAATTTACTTTCATCCTTCCCCTCCTATATAGAGTTTACAAAATTTATTGATTTTCAAGAAGCTGATCATCAGGCACTTTTTTAAACTCCTTAGCAGGTGAACCTAAAACTATCATTTTAGAAGCAACATCTTTTGTTACTACACTTCCTGCTGCAACTAAACCTTCTTCATTTATAGTTTTACCTGGAAGAATAACTGCTCCAGCTCCAATTCTTCCACCTTTTTTTATTGTTACTCCTTTAAAGTGATTAAATCTCTCTTTTCCTCTTGCTGCATAGTTATCATTTGAAGTAACTACACAAGGTGCTATAAATGTAAAATCCTCAACTTCTGAGTAAGCTGTTAAGTATACATTTGTTTGTATTTTACAATTTGATCCTACAGAGCAGAAGTTTTCTATTGTTGCACCTTTTCCAACTATAGTTTTTTCTCCAATAGTTACATCTTCTCTTACAACTGCCATATCAGCTATTAATGTTTTTTCTCCAATAGTTGAACCTACATATACAATAGTATTTGCTCCTATTAAACATTCATTTGAGATTTTACAAGGAGAATATTTTTTATCTGACTTAAATATGCTATTTACACCTCTCATTGGCTCTTTTCCTATAATAGCATTATCATCTATTCTTACATAATCTCCAATTTCACATCCAGCATGTATAATAACGCCATGTCCTATTTGGCATCCTTTTCCTACCTTTGCTCCATCTTCAATAACAGAAAATTTGCCAATAGTTACGTTTTCACCAATAACCGCTTTATCTGAAATATAGTTCATTATTATCTCTCCATTTTATTTATTTTCTCTACGTTTACCATATCCATAGTTGAGAAGTTTTCAAGTGGGAATTTAACTGGCATTCCTGTAAGTCTTGATTTATATGCTCCAAGAATTATAGCCATTCCTCTTTTTCCTTCTTCTCCATTTACTAAAGGCTCTCTATTATTATTTATAGAATCAATAACGTCTTTAAATAGTGGAGTGTGACCAAATCCATAAACACTATCTGGATCTGCTTCTTGAGCTTTTAATATGTTTTCTTCCTCATTTTCACTACTGTCTTCAAATTTCCAAGTTTCTATTTTGTTAACAGCAAGACCACCTATACAAACAGTACCTTTTTCTCCAAAAATACTTAAAGTTTCTTCTAAGTTTTTAGGATATACACAAGCTGTTCCTTCAATAATACCTATAGCACCATTTTTAAATCTAACAACTATAGCTCCAAAATCCTCTGCTTCTATATCGCGAATAAAAGTATCACATTGAGCATAAACTGTATCAACATCTGAATTCATCATCCATTGAAGAAGGTCTATGTTGTGTATACATTGATTCATTAAAGTTCCACCATCTTGAGCCCATGTTCCTCTCCAAGGAGCTTGCTGATAGTATCCCATATTTCTATTCCAAAGAATTCTTGCAGTTCCATTTATAATTTTTCCGAATCTATTTTTATCAACTGCTTCTCTAAGTTCTTGAATAGGTTTGTTAAATCTATTTTGATGACTTACACAAAGCTTTACATTATTATCTTTTGCACATTTTATCATTTCATCTGCATCATTTATAGAAAGTGCCATAGGTTTTTCAACTATAATATGTACACCTTTGTTCATACAGTTTATTGCAATATCTTTGTGATATCCACTTTCTGTAGCTATTGTTGCTACATCAATATTTTCTTCTTCAAGCATTTTAATGTAGTCTGTATAAACAGCAACCTTTCCATCTTTTACAAGCTCTAAATATTGATTTTTCTTTTCCTGTGCTTTTTCAATTTCTACATCACAAACAGCTACTAGTTCAGCTTCATTAATATTATTAAATATAGCCTCAACATGTTTATATGATATTCTTCCACATCCAATAATAGCAAACTTTAATTTACTCATAACATTCACCTCTTATTTATTTTAAATCCCTAGCTACTTGTTTAGCTCTAGCTTCCCATGTATGGTCATTAAATATTTCCTCTATTTTTTCTATTTTTTCATTAAGCTCTAATTTATTTTCTTTAAGATGATTAAATAAATCTATAAGCTCATTTACTGAGTAATCTATGTTATATCCTATACCATACTTTTCAACAGTTGTTCCCATTGAAGTATTTTTTGTAGAAAGTAGTGGTCTTTTATATGTCATATACTCATACATTTTAACCCCTACACATATTTTTCTGTACTCAACAGGTTCAAAGAAAAGACTTAAAAGGTCAGCTTCTTCCATATAAGGCTTTAAATCTTTACCTGATTTATGAACTATTTCTATTCTATTATTTAAATACTTTTCATATTTGTTTTTCCATGTTTTCCATTCGCCTTCTCTACAGCAAACAGTTAGATACACATTTTCAGTTTTATTAACAGCTTCAAATAAAACCTCCATGTTATAAAGCTCTCCAATTCCTCCAACATAGAAAATCTTTATTTTCCCATTATCTTCAATAAGCTTTACTTTACTTTCATCTAAAGATGATGTATCTATTCCTGGTGGAAGCTCTTTTATTTCACCATTAAATTTAAATGGTAAATATTCATACATTTTATCATCTGAAAAATAAAGAACATTTAAAAGTTCATTATATTTTTTTAAATCATACTTAAAAAATGTTGTTGCAACTAAAGTTTTTAAATTTCCTACACTTTCTTTGTATATAGGAAATCTCCAATATACATCTCTATAAAATAACCCTATTTTTATTCCATTATTTCTACAAAACTTAAAAAATGAAAAATCTAAAAATGGGTGTGTAGGTAAATGATGATCCTCTGTTAAAAGCGTTGGTTCTGTATAGTTTTCTGCATATAAAAAATCATATTTTACTCCATTTTTTATATTTTCTTTTATAGAGTTTATTTTTTCTTTTCTATCTTTTGCAAAACCTGACACTACATCAACATCATATCCTATATTTTTAAATGCCTGTATTATTTTCATAGGTCTTATTTGTGACCCTGAAGGTGGTCTATTTCCACCTATTAAAAAAGGAATATGAACAATACATCTTTTGCCCATTGTTAGTCCTCCTAAGTTATTTTAATTTATTTATATTTAACTTACTAAGTAAATCATATTTTTCTACTATTTTAGATGAGTATTTTATAAAAAGCACTACTCCTACACTAAATATTATAGATGAGTTATACACAAAATCTGTAAAACCACCTTGAACAGCATTTACTAAAAGTGTTGTTAATATAATATATACTGCTATATTCATAGGAGTTTTCTTTGTTTTAATCATAAGTAAAAATACAGATTTTATAACTATTCCTACATAGGCAATAGATACAAATGCACCTTTCATACCAAAGTTAGCATAAGCCTCCCCTACAAATAAGGTATTCATAACACCTGCAATTCCCTGATAAACCTTTTCTGGCGCATAAAAGTGCATAGTTACAAGACCTGATCTAAAATGTTCCCAACCATCAGTAAATAAACTTAATATACTAGGTGAAAAACTTCTTCCTTCTAAATAAGGAACATAATTTGGGAAAAGGTCTACATGTAAAAAAAGTGTTCCAACTTGGGTAAATAGCGTTCTTCCAAGTGGTCCATTATATATATCAAGCATTTTTGATAATCCATATCCATTTTTAATGTACATAAATAAAATAGTAAATGTACATATTCCAACTACTACTGCTAATTTTTTAATAGGTATACTTCCTTTTATAACTATGTATATAATAACAAATGCAAATATGTAAAATGCTAGTGGTGATTTTGCATAGTTATATGTTTTTATACAAACAGATGCTATTAAAAGAACTATAAATAATCCGTACCATCTTTTTTTATTAGTTGAAAGAGCATATATATATGCAACATAAGATAATATAGGTGTAAATGTTAAAACCAAAAGATTTCTTACATATTGATTCATTACTTTACTTGTTGAAATAGCTATTCTATCTGCACTTATATGTGACCCATCTCTTCCTAAAACAAGATCCAACAATGGTATTCCACCCATTTTGAAAAACATTAATGCTGTAAAAAATAAACATACTATTGATACTACTAGTGTAACTACAAAAACGCTTTTTTCTCCATCTATAGATGTTTCTTTTTTAAGGTAGTTATTATACTCTTTTTCTGTATTAACTTTAAATAACTTTGACCAAATAATCATAGAAAGTGGTAAAAGTATTGCTGTTGCTGAAATAATTAGGTATGTTCTTTCTATAGTATTAGGATCAGTTATCTTTTTTATCATATAATGATTATCCCAACCTAAAAAGACAAGACTTGCCCCTATAAAGGAAGGAATAATAAAAAGATAAAATGCATATGAAACTATGTTAATTTTAGCTGGGTTAAGTGTTCCACTTGCTTTTTTAAAAAGATAGCAAGATAGACAAAATAACGACAGAACTAAAACAAACTTAAAATATAACAAAAATAATCATCCTCTCTTAGTAGAAATCTATAGTCTATTGATAAAAACCGTAAAATATGTACCATTTAAATTTAATAACCCTTTTTTATCACTAAAGGAATATTAAGAACTCTTAATATTCCTTTAGCTTCTTAAAAACTCTTTAAATTTACTATCTACAAAATTATACTTCTTGTTTAAAACATCGTCAACAAATCAATATATGTTTGATAAAAAATAATCAATGTTTTATTTCTTTCTATTGTAAGTAGGCACTATTTCCTGAACTTTATTAAATATTTCTTCATCATCTTTATCAAGACATAACTTCAGTTTGTCTACTTTTTCACATATATCTTTAAAATCATATTTACCTGGTTTTCCTATAAATATTTTTTTATGATTAGTATTTGTCATACCTTCTTCGTCCATTAAAAGCTCTTCATATAACTTTTCTCCAGGTCTTAGTCCAGTAAACTGGATTTTTATATCCCTTTCTGGTTCTAGTCCTGAAAGTCTTATTAAATCCTTTGCAAGGTCTACTATTTTAACAGGACTTCCCATATCTAAAATAAATATTTCTCCTCCCTTTGCCATAGATCCTGCTTGAATTACAAGCTGAGCAGCTTCTGGTATAGTCATAAAATATCTATTTATTTCTGGGTGGGTAACTGTAATAGGTCCACCTTCTTTTATTTGTTTTTTAAATAGTGGTATAACACTTCCGTTACTTCCTAAAACATTTCCAAATCTTACTGCAACAAATTCTGTTTTACTTTCCTTATTAATAGATTGTATAATCATTTCACACATTCTTTTAGTTGCACCCATTATATTTGTTGGATTAACAGCTTTATCTGTTGATATTAAAACAAACTTTTTAACTTTATATTTATCTGCTGTTTTAGCTAAGTTTAATGTTCCTACAACATTATTTTTTATAGCTTCCTTTGGATTAGCTTCCATTAAAGGAACGTGTTTATGTGCAGCTGCATGGAAAACTACATCTGGGTTATATTTTTCAAAAACTTCTTCAAGTCTTTTCTTTTCTCTAATAGATGCTATAACAACATCTTTATCTATATTTGGATACTTAAAATTAAGCTCCATTTGAAGGTCATATGCTCCATTTTCATAAATATCAAGTATAACAAGTTTTTTAGGATTAAACTTAACTATTTGTCTACAAAGCTCAGAGCCTATTGAGCCTCCTCCCCCTGTTATAAGAATAACTTTATCTTTTATGTATTCTTCAATTCCTTCCATATTAAGCTCAACAGGGTCACGTCCTAAAAGGTCTTCTATTTCAACATCTCTTATTTGATTTATACTTATCTTTCCATTTATAAGCTCATATATTCCTGGAATAGTTTTTAGTTTAACTCCTGTAGAGTTACAAATCTTTATTATTTCTCTTCTGTCATTATTTTTTATTGAAGGAAGAGCCATTAATATTTCATCTATGTCTCTATTTTGAACAATCTCTACTATGTCTTCTCTTGTTCCTACAATAGGTGTTCCATTAATAAGTTTTCCTATTTTTGACTTATCATCATCTATTAAAGCAATAGGATTATATCCAAGAGTTGGATTTTTCTTCATTTCACGAACTGCTATAGCACCAGCATCTCCAGCACCTATAACAAGAACTCTTTTAATCTGACTTATAGGACCACCTGGCAAAATATCAATAGTAGCTATTACTCGTGATAAAAGCCTTATTCCACCTGATGCTACCATAACAAGAGCCCACATAACAAAGTATGTGCTTAGTGGAAGTCTATATCCTACTATAACCCCATATAAAAGCGACCCTAAGGATCCTGCTGTAACAGCTGTAATTACATACATCAGCTCAACTGTACTTGCATATTTCCAAACACTTTTATAAAGTTTAAAAAACCAAAAAGACGCTACCATAATAAGCGATATTGGTATAAATGATTTATAATATATTTGAAGATAAGGCTCTCGAATATCCCAAGAGAATCTTACAAAATACCCTGCGAATATTGAGGCATTAACAAATATTATATCTAGTACTGCAAGGAGCACCTGATTTAAGTGCCTGTTCATATTGTATCACCCCTTTAAACTTGTACACTTTTATCACTTTATTATACTTCATTTTATAAGTTCAGTACAATATTAATTATAATTCAGCTATATTCTACTTAAATATTATTTTGCACCTATATTTCATTAAATATACAAAAGCTGTGTAGAAAATCTACACAGCTTTTATTAATTTCCACTAGCTCTTTGACTAATTAAGTCTTTTGTTGTTTTATAAACTATACCATTTGACTTTAGCCCTTCCTTTGACTGAAATGACTTAACAGCATTTTGTGTAGTTTTATTAAAAATACCATCTACACTTCCTACACTATAGCCTAATTTTTTCAAATCTCTTTGTATATCTTTAACTTGATTTCCTCTTGAACCAAGCTTTGCTACTACAACTTCATTTGTTTCATTTTCATTTCCGTTTTCATTATCATTTCCACTACTTCCTAGTGTTTCAAGTTTTGTTCCTGGAAAATAAAACAACACAATGTTTTCTGCTTTATGTCCATCTTCTGCTCTTGCCTTCATACCACGCTGGCTCATTCCTACACCATGTCCATATCCACTACCTGAAAAAGTATATGTATCATTAGCTTGACTATATACAACATCAAATCTCATACTTCTAAGTGAAAATGCCCATCTTGGCTCTTCTTTAACTAAGTTTTTACTTTTCGTACCAGTACTATCCCTATAAATCACTTCCATACTTGAAACTCTTCCACTACTGTTTTTTTCTAATTTTCCAAATTTAATAAATTTTTCAGTAGACTTTAGATGTGACTTAGCTTTTAACATTGAATCTATTTGACTTGTTTTATACTCTTTATTTTCAGGCCAAACATAATTATCATAGGCATCTGCTTGAGCTGGAAGATAAGCTGTATTTGATCCCCATATATTTAAAGAAGACTCTGTAAATCCTCCATTACTTGCTCCAAATGTTACAGAAGCAGCTTTACCATTATAAGTTAAAATCTTATTATTAGTTTCATCTACTCCCTTTTCTATATTTGATGCTGATGCACTTTCACCTTTGTAAACCTGGCAATTTGTAGTATCACATAAATTTATTCCCTCTGACTTATGCTTATTAAGGTTTGTCATAGCAAATGTTCTAGATACTATTGCTTGAGATTTTATAGCCTCTAAAGGATATGAATTTGATATTTCATAAGGAAGTACTCCTTTTAAATAGTCTTGCATACTAATTAAATTTATAGGTAGTATTGTTCCATTTAAAACTTTTAAATTAAAATCACCTTTATATGTATTAACTTTTCCACTACTTTCTATTAAAACCCTTGATGAATTTGATGTAGGTGTTATTACTATTTCACTATATAAAGATCCGTTATATTCTATTTGACCACTTTTAACAGTAAAAGTTAAAGATTTGTTACTTATAGAAGAGTTGTTTACTTTGTAAGGTCCTTGTAATGTTACTTTTAAACTAGATGCTTGTACACTTTTTAAACCTACTTTAAGTGTACTTGGTATTTCTATTGTATTTGCATATGTAGTTGCTGTAAAAAGAGATAAAACTATTGCTAAAACAACAACTGTTGATGTAATTTTTTTAAACATTTTCCTCCTCCTTTATATGTATTTATGTCATTATTATATGTGAGGTAAAATATACAGTCAACAGCCGTTAAAAGTTATAAAAACTTTATATGTGTTTAATTTAAAATAAGAAAAAAACCTAAGAAAACTTAGGTTTTAATAATTCTCCAAACTTGTATTTGGATAATAAAAGTTTAAAATTTCTTTATATGTATGACCTTTTTC
>JAEWEN010000074.1 GCA_023389275.1 Bacillota bacterium | reverse complement strand
AACCTCACAACCATGTGAGGTTTTTTAGTGTTACTTTGAAAAAATTCTAAGTAGCTTAAAAATTGGCGAATCTATTTCTTCACAAAATTACTTTTTACTTGTATGGCTATGGAGTATTCCATAGCTTTTTTTTATTTATTTTTTGAATCTATTCATATATATACCCATTTATGTTAAAATTTATAGAAATGAATTATTTTAAAAACAATAGACTTTTATTGATAATGAAACTTTACTGTGGTATTATATTCATAATAGTATTCGGTACAAGTACATTTGTCTATATAGAAAATACACATTAATTTTTGGAGGTTAATTTAATTATGAAGTGGATGGGATTAGTTAATGAATTTAGAGAGTATTTACCTGTAAGTGATAAAACAAAGGCTATTACTTTACATGAGGGGAATACACCTTTAATAAGAGCTGAAAACTTAGAAAAAATAATGCCAGGTATTGAAATATACCTAAAATATGAAGGACTAAATCCAACAGGGTCATTTAAAGATAGAGGAATGACTATGGCGGTTACTAAAGCTTATGAAGAAGGTTCAAAAGCTGTTATATGTGCTTCAACAGGAAATACTTCAGCAGCAGCTGCTGCATACGCTGCAAAAGCTGGTATGAAGTGTGTTGTTATTATACCTAATAATAAAATTGCTATGGGTAAACTTGCACAAGCTATTGCTTATGGTGCAAAAATAATAGCTATTGAAGGAAACTTTGATGATGCTTTAAATATGGTTAAAGAAATATCATCTAAACACCCTATAACAATGGTTAACTCAATAAACCCATATAGAATAGAAGGACAAAAAACAGCTGCATTTGAAATTTGTGAGCAATTAGGAGATGCACCTGATTATTTATCAATTCCAGTAGGAAATGCAGGAAACATAACTGCTTACTGGAAAGGATTTAAAGAATATAAGGAAAAGGGAAAATCATCTTCACTTCCAACACTACTAGGATTCCAAGCAGCAGGAGCGGCACCTATAGTTGATAATAAGGTTTATGAAAACCCAGAAACTATAGCTACAGCTATTAGAATCGGTAATCCAGCTAGCTGGGACAAAGCTGTTGCAGCACTAGAAGAGTCAAAAGGTGAGATTAACAAAATAACTGATGAAGAAATCCTTAAAGGATATCAAATGCTTGCATCTAATGAAGGTGTATTTGCAGAGCCAGCTTCAAGTATAACAATTGCTGGACTTTATGATCTTTATAAAAAAGGAAAAGTTAAACAAGGATCAAAGGTTGTTTGTATATTAACAGGTAATGGTATAAAAGACCCTGACACTGCTGTAGGTCTAAAAGGAGACTTTAAGGTTCTAGAAGCTAACCTAGAGGCTATTGAAAAGGAAATACTAGGCTAACAGGAGATGATTTTATGGTAAGGGTTAAAGTACCTGCAACAACAGCTAATATGGGGCCTGGATTTGATGCTCTTGGAATGGCACTTGAAATATATAATTATATAGAAATTACTGAAACAGACTCTAATGTTGAAACATTTGTAGAAGGAGAAGTTTTAGATATTACATTAGATGAAAATCTTATATATCTAGCACTTAAAAAAACCTATGAAAAATTAGGACAAACTCCTAAAGGATTTAATATAAATGTTTACAAATGTGATATTCCAATGTCTAGAGGACTTGGAAGTAGTGCTACTTGTATAGTAGGAGGCATACTTGCTGCAAACCATATGCTAGGAGATAAGCTAAGTGTTCAACAGATGCTTGAAATTGCAAATGAAATGGAAGGGCATCCTGATAATGTTGCACCTTGTCTTTTAGGTGGTATGGTTGCATCTGTACAGGAAAATGGAAGTGTATATTATTCTAAGGTAAGTGTTCCAGATGAAATATTATGTGCTGTTATGGTTCCAGATTTTAAGGTAAGTACAAATGAAGCAAGAAAGGTACTTCCTGAAAGCTACTCTAGAGAAGATTGTGTGTTTAATATATCTAGAGCTTCACTTTTCATAGCAGCTTTAAATAATGGTGAGCTTGAGACTTTAAGACATGTTGTAAAGGATAAAATACATGAACCATATAGAGGAACTCTTATACCAAACATAAATGAAGTATTTGAAGCATCAAAGAAAAACGGTTCTTTATGTGAATTTATAAGTGGTTCAGGTTCTACATTATTAGCTTTTGTAAAAAAAGACAATGTAGATTATCTAGAAAACATGAAAAAAGAATTAAGTAAACTAGACAATAAATGGGATATAAAACTAGTAAGCCCATGTTTAAATGGTGGATCTATAGAGAAATAATGAAATAAATATAATATATGAGATATAAGCAAAGAAATGAAGTAAAATTAATTTAACAACTTAATTTACCTAAATATAGTCAAATTTCATCCTCGCAAAGCATATACTCTTTCTGTATAATCGTTTTTGTCACAATTTTGGAAGGGGATTTTAAATGGGTACTTTGTATAGAGAAGAAGTTGAATGCTATAAAAAAGGTGTTTTTAAGGGAGCTATGAGCTTAATACTAGGTTGTTTATTTTTACTTCTTCTTTGCTTTATTTCTGATGTAATACTTTTTGGAGATTATTTTTATGCTTTTTTATTGCTATCATACTCTTTAGGAACATTTTTAGCTTTAAAATGCAAAAGAAAAATAAGTAAAGTATATAGATATGAGATAATAGATAAAGAAGTAATTATTGAAGATGTAACTAAAGGAAGAAGAAAGGTTAAATTAAGCTTCAATATAAAAAATATAGTAGATATTAAATCGCTTGAGGAAAAGTTAGAGTATAAAATAAATAAAGAATATAACTTTATTTGTAATAGAAAAGGAAAAAACACAAAGGTATGTGTGTTTAAGAAAAATAATAAATTTTATATTTTAAAGTTTGAACCAAGTGAATCTTTAATTCAAAAAATACAAGTAATAAGAGAAAAAAATATTAGAACATCAATAAGTTAGATAATTAGTTATCTAACTTTTTATATTTAATTTATTGTAATAGGTAGTATAAATAAGTATACATAAATAATGATTTATGCTATAATATTGTATCAAATTGGAAAATTTTACTTCATAAAAGGAGCGAAATTTTAAATGAAAAAAATATACCTTGTTTTAACTAGAACAGGTACTAGATTTTCTAGTATGATACAAAAGGCAACAGGCTATGAATATACACACGCATCTATTGCACTAGATAAAGAGCTAAGTCAGCTTTATAGTTTCGGAAGAAAAAGCATGATACTTCCTTTTATAGCAGGTTTTGTTAGAGAAGATGTTAATGGCGGTGTTTTTAAAAAGTACAGTGGAACAAAATGTATAATATACGAACTTGATGTATCGGATAAAATATATAATAATATTAGGAGTCTTATAAATAAATTTGAAAGCAATAAAGATGATTATAGATACAATTTTTTAGGACTTCCATTTATATTTTTTAATATACCATACAAAAGAGATAAACATTTTTTATGCTCTCAGTTTGTTGCATATATATTACAGGAAAGTGGCGCAGTAAGGTTACATAAAGAATTTACTATTATGAAGCCTAAGGATCTTTTAAATGTGCCTAAAAGTCCACCAATATATAACGGTATTTTAAATGAATATGTTGAGTATGGACAAATATATTAAGACATCTTTATAGATGTCTTTTATTTTTACTAAAGTAAAAGGAAGTGATAACTTGAAACTATCAATAATAAATGCATTAAAAAGCTATATAAATGAAAATAATATAAGGTTTCATATGCCGGGACATAAGGGACACTATAATAATTATAATATATTAAAAAGTATAGGGGAAAATCTATATTCAATGGATTTAACAGAGGTAGATGGTACAGATGATTTACATTCTCCAGAAAGTTCAATAAAAGAGTCTCAAGAAGATATAGCAAAAATATATAATGCTAAAGAAAGTTTTTATATTGTAAATGGAAGTACAGCAGGAATATATTCTATGATTCTTTCATGTACAAATAAAGGAGATAAAATAATAATTCAAAGAAACTGTCATAGATCTGTTTTTATGGCAGCATACTTAGGATCACTTGAAACAGA
>JAEWEN010000010.1 GCA_023389275.1 Bacillota bacterium | reverse complement strand
TCATTAGGGTAAATGTTATTAAAAATATTTTTAAAAATTTACTCACAACATCCACCTCTTTTCTTTTTAACTTTATAACCAATAATAAAGATTATAGGTAATATATAAAGTATATATCCCCCTAAGATTATAGAATTAAGGCTTGATACAAAAAGCATCTTAAAAGTACTGCTTGCCGCAAAACAACTTAAATGTAATAAAGGTATTATTATAGTAATTATAAGCTTTCTGTTTACTAAATTTAAAATATCTGATAATAAAATACTAAGTCCATAAAGTGTTATCATTACTGTAGAAAATGCTATAACAACCCATATACTCATTAATGCCCCTTCAAGTCTTTCTATAAAACCACCTGGTATGTAAGCAGATTTTATAAGACTTACTGTTGGATA
Source organism: Bacillota bacterium (assembly GCA_023389275.1). Lineage (GTDB taxonomy): Bacteria > Bacillota > Clostridia > Clostridiales > Caloramatoraceae > Clostridium_AB. Next base: position 3,043 of record JAEWEN010000010.1, on the reverse strand, counting down.
TAATATCCACTTTGTCTCACTAGAACCTAACTTTGCAAGACATAATATCGTTATAACAGTATATAAAATTGTTAAAAATAAAACTGTTAAAAAGCATGTTTTAAAATTTGTTTTAAAATCTCTTTTTTTAGTATAAGGAAGCATTATAATTATGGTTAAGATCCCCAAAACAGCAAACATAGTTCTACTAGCTCCATCTAGATATTCTAGGGGACTTTTTTGAAATACAGGTAAAAGATTAGAAAAATCTGTTCCTGGAAGGGTAAGAAGACTTAACCCTAATATAATAGCTATTATAAAAGGAAATACTAAAGATAAAAATCTTATAACATGTTTAAATTCTCCTCTTCCTAAAAACATAACAAGAAGAAGAAAAGGCATAAGTATATATTGAACTGGGGTTTTATCAAGTAAAAATACCTTTACAGTTATTGTAAACAATTTAAGTTCTACAACATTTGCAATAAACACACTTATAACTATAGGTATTATTAAAATAACACCTATAGTTTTCCCAAATAGGTTTTTACTGCTTTGAACTAAACCACCACTTTCAAAATTTTTCCCAGCTAAACACATAAGAAATACTGATAAAGTAGCAAAAACTCCACCTGCCAATGTTGCAATCCACGACTCACTACCTAGTATCTCTCCAATATAAGATGGCAGCTCAAGTAGTGATACTCCTAAAGCAGAAGCAATAATTATAATAACTAATTGATAACTATTAATTTGTATTTTATTTTGCATTATTATTATCACCTGCCTGCCTTATTTCATTATCATTATTAATAAACTGAGGTCTTTCTTTCATTTTGCGCCAAGGAGCCCTTAAAAATAAACTGTCCTTCATATCTCTTAAATTAAAAGGTGCTAAAGGTTCAAAATAAGGTACTCCATAACTTTCTATTTTAACTAAGTGTATTATTGTAAATATTATTCCTAAAATTACTCCATAAAGTCCAAATATAGAAGCAATCAAAATCATACCTAATCTAACAAATCTAAAAGCCGATTCTATTTCATAATGGGGTGTTGTAAATGTAGCAAGAGCTGTAATTGCAATAACAATAACTGCTATTGGACTTACAATTCCTGCAGTAACAGCTGCCTGACCTATAACAAGTCCTCCAACAACTCCTATAGTTGACCCTATTGGTTTTGGAAGCCTTATACCTGCTTCCCTTAAAAGATCTAATGTAACCTCCATAATAATCATTTCAATAACAGCCGGGAAAGGAACCCCCTCTCTAGAGGCGGTTATTGAAAGTGCGAGTTTCGCAGGTATTATCTCTGGATTAAAAGCAGTAGTAGCTACATAAATAGCAGGTGCTAAAACACTTATAAATATAGCAATTATTCTTAAAAGTCTTATTGCTGTAGCTACAAATGGTCTAATATAATAATCCTCCGCTGATTGGAAAAATGCTGTAAAAGTAACCGGCATTATTAAAACAAAAGGTGAGTTATCAACTATTATGGCTACTCTTCCTTCATAAATAGCAGCTGCTGCAACATCTGGTCTTTCTGTGGTTTGAATTTGAGGAAATGGGGTTAAAGGATTTTCCTCTAAAAATTGCTGGACATATCCGCTGTCTATAATTGCATCTATATCTATACTTTTTAGTTTATCTTCAACTTTTTTCAAAACACCTTTATCTACTAAATCATCAATATAAACAAAAGCAACATCTGTTTTTGATCTAGCCCCTACCTGTGTTTGTTTGACTTTTAAAAATGGGTCTCTAATTCTTCTTCTTACAAGAGCTGTATTAAATCTTATTGTCTCAACAAATCCATCTCTAGGTCCTCTAACTACTGTTTCACCTATTGGCTCACTTGTAGTTCTTGCAGGCCAAAGCCTTGATGCTATAATAATACATTTATCATATCCATCTAAAAATAATAATGTCTCTCCTGATAAAACCAGTGTCATAGCTTCTTCTATATAATCTACTTCTTTTATGTCAGCTGCAGCTATAGAAGACTCTTGAATCAACTTATAAACAGTTTCTCTAAGTCCTACTACAGAAACATCTACTTTTCTTGATTCAACTGTTAAAGGTTCCATAACAAAGTCATCAACAAGCATTTTGTCTGAAAGTCCATCTATTTGACATAAAAATGCTTTTATTTTATTTTCATTTCCTATAGTAAACTCTCTAAAAACAAAATCATTTGCATCTTTAAATGTAGATTTAAAAGTATTTACTACTTCATCAATATTTTTAGAAACATTGGTTTTGCTTTTAAGTGTATAATCAAAACAAATTTCCTTTTTTTCTCTAAACTTAGGAAATCTCATTTTTACACCTCCTTAATTCAAAATAAACCTTGAAAAAATAAACATACATGTTCCAAAAATTATATAAAACACCCCAAAAAATTTGCTTATTTTATATTCTTTTGTGTGTCCTTTTTTCTTATACTCTTTACAATCTATAAAAAGAAGTATAAATGCAGATATTAAAAGCATAAAAACACCACTAAAATCAAATACCATTTCTAACAAACCATAAATCGTCAAACAACCACCTCCAACTACATCTTAATTTATCCTAAACCTAAAGTTTCTATTCAAAAAAAGTAAAAAGACTACTGATATATCAGTAGCCTTTTTTATTTTATTTTGTCACTTTAGCTATATACACTTCACTATATATTTTTTTTAGTTCATTAAAGCAATTATTTATAGAATCATCTTTGAAAATACCAAAAACAGTAGGCCCACTTCCACTCATTATAGAACCTATTGAGCCATAGCTTTCCATAGTTTTTTTAATATCTTCTATAACCTTATACTTAGGAATTGTAACTGTTTCAAGTACATTTATAAGATTTTTAGAAATACTATTTATATCGTTATTTTCAATAGAGCTTAATAATAGCTTAGTATCTGGCCTTTTTTCTATATTTTTTAAATTTAAATTATTATAAACCCATTTAGTAGATACACTAATATTAGGCTTTGCTATTAAAACCTTATAGCCAGTTAATGACCTTAAAATCTCAACCTTTTCTCCTCGTCCTGTACAAAGGGCAG
>JAEWEN010000002.1 GCA_023389275.1 Bacillota bacterium | reverse complement strand
GGTTTTGATATATAATCTAATTTGACAGTATTTTAAAAAGATTTTTTGAGGTGGAGAAATGAGAAGAAATGAAGTTATGCCTATATATCAAAGAATAGCAATAGATATAGCAAAAACAATAAGTATAGGCAACATAGAAGAGGGAAGTGTTATTTACGGTAGATCTTCACTTGCAGGTAAGTATAATGTGTCTCCTGAAACTATAAGAAGAGCTCTTAAAATATTAGAAGATGTGGAAATTGTAAAAAGTGTAAAAGGTAGTGGATGTAGGGTATTATCTAAAAACAAAGCTATTGGGTTTGTGAATAAATATAGTTATGTTGGAAATCTTTCTAAATATAAAAATAATATTATAGATATTATGGAAAAAATGAAAAGCCTTGAAGAAGAAGCTATGGATAATATAACAAAGATAATAGATTATTCAAGTAGATTACAAGGAAGTGCTATAATAAATCCAATTGAATTTGTTATTCCTGAAAATTCACATTTAATAGATAAAACAATAAGCGAAGTAATGTTTTGGCAAAATACTGGTGCAACAGTAATAGGAGTAAAAAGAAATCAGCAGGTTTTTATATCTCCAGGACCTTACTTTAAGTTTGAAAAAAATGATATGGTTATTGTTATAGCAGATCCTAATCAGCATCCTACTATAGAAGAGTTTGTATATAAAGTTTAAAATAAAAAGGAGATATATTATAATATATCTCCTTTTTTTATAATTGTTTTTATGTTATTTACTGAGTTTACCATATCCTTTTCAAGTAATGAAATAAAAGGTATATTAATATTTTGGTTTTTGAAAAGTTTTTTTAGCTCCTCAATAAATACTCCCTCTTCATTTACCATTTTTAATGAATCTATAGATTTTTTATAATTTTCTATTGAACTAGATTCTCCACCAAAGTCTCCTAAACAAGTTAGATTTACCCCACAGCTTGGACTACCATCTATACCAATAACCCCAAGTACTTTATAATTATTGTCTATATAGTTTTTAACTTGATCTACTACAGGGACTAAAATATTTTCACATTGTTTTCTAAAAAAAGGAGTATCAAACTGATTTTTAGTATGTCCCCATCGCTTAATTCCATACATATGCATTTCAGGACAAGGAAGTTGTATTATAGATATATTTTCTTCATAAAGCATATCTACTAAATTTTTTATAAAACTTTTATATTTACTAAGTCCTTCTACTTTAGCGTTACAGTTTAAAATACAGTGACAAAGTAAAATTAATTTCTTTTCTCTTTCCATAAAAAACACCTCAACTGATTATATAATAAGGGTTTATTAATCAATATAATTATTATAAATAGAAATACGCATAAAGTATTTTATTAATAAACACTATTTGACGTAGAAGAAGATAAATATAGATAAATGTAAAAAATGGGTTTGTGGAAAAAGTAAATATTATGTGATAATATGAACTAAAAGATAAAACTATAGAAATGGGGTAAAAATTAAATAATGTATTGTTTTAATTGTGGGAATAAGCTTTCAGATGATGCAATTTTTTGTGATAGTTGTGGTACAAAGATTAGAGAAAATAAAGAACAAAGTAGTATAAATGAAAATACAAAAGATTCAGCTGAAGAAAATATTAATAGATTAAATAATAAAGTAAACATAGATGATGTTAAGGAAAAGGCTAGAGAAAAGTTTAGTAATATAAAAAAATCAAGTGTTATAAAAACCTTTATAAGTTTTATAAAAAAGCCTTTATCAACTACAGAAAATGTTGTTGAGTCTTTAAGTTTAAAAGATATACTTATTTTAGGGACTGTATTTATAGCTCTTATTTTAATTTCTCTTATGATAGCTTCAAGTCATATAGCAACATCTTATTATGGATACTTTACAGGAATATTTGATGCTATAGTTTGGAGAATGATAGGAGTTAGTATTATAGCGTTTGCTTTAGTTATAATTGTAAATTCGTTAATAACAGCACTATTTTTAAAGCTTGGAAATGCTGAAGATATTATGAGAAAGTCTGTAGCATTAGTTGTAATGTGCTTAGGAGTGTATAGTATAATTGGGATTTTGGCTTCTATTATAATTAAGGTTTCTATTTTATTTAATATTATTTTATTAGTTTTAGGAACTTTAGTTTATACAGGAATTTATATTAATGTTCTTATGAAAAATATTAAAGGAAGTAAAGACTTAAGATTTATGCTTTCTGTTATTGCAATTGCAGTACATATTATAGTTTCGATTTTAATATTTGCAGAGATATTTACAAATTCAGTAGTTGGGGCTATGTATGACATATTTGACTATTATAACTATCTGTAATAAATATATTTATATAGGTGATGATTAAATGTTTTGCACAAACTGTGGACAAAAAAATAAAGATGAAGCTAAGTTTTGCACAAATTGTGGACAAAGCTTAATAAAGTTTGAAGATACATTAAAAATTGAGAAAATAAAGGAAGATTTTAATGTAGATGACGAAAAGGGAAAAAGTGGAAGGGATATTTATAAAACAACTTCTATAATATTAGCTTGTATTATAATGTTTGCTGTTATAGGATTTGGAACATATATAACTGTTATAAAAAATATTCAGCAAAGTGAAGAAGTAAGTGTTTCTGAAAATGCTACAAATAATAGTAAAAAAGAATCTAAACCTTTAGAGAAAAAGGAAGAGGATACTAAAAAAGAAATTGTAAATAAAGACTATATAATTGAAAATAGTAATTCTGCTTACTTAACTAAGGAAGACTTAAAAACTTTAAGTAAAAAACAACTTTCTTATGCTAGAAATGAGATATTTGCAAGACATGGTTATGCTTTTAAATCTCAGGAATATCAAGAATACTTTTCATCTAAAAAATGGTACAGTATAGATGAATCATATGATGGAAATCAAAATGTACTTAATGAATATGAAAAAGCAAATTTAAAGCTTATTGAATCTTTAGAAAAGGCTATGTAAAAATAGCCTTTTTTATTTTGTAAAATAAGCAATACCTACACTTCCAGGACCTACATGAAGTCCAATAACAGGACCTATAGACTGTACTATTACTTTTTTATTAACAATACTTTCTAATCGTTTTGCTATTTCTAATCCTTCTTCATAACAGTTTATATGATGAACTGCTACATCTCCAAGGGTTTTTCCATCAATATCTTTTAAGAAAGAGTTTATAATATAATCTACTGCTTTTTTTCTTGTTCTAACCTTTGAAAATACACTTGCTTCTCCATTAGATACTGTAAGTATAGGTTTGATCTGAAGAATACTTCCTAAAAGTGCAGCTGCACCACCAATTCTTCCACCTTTTTTTAGGTAATCAAGAGTATTTGGTGTAAATAAAAATCTACTGTTTTGTAAAATATAATTTGCAACGCTTTTTATCTCATTTATGCTTTTGCCATCTATAGCAGCTTTTGCACATTCTATAGCAATGTATCCCATTTGCATACAATTTGTTGTAGAATCTATTAGTTCTATTTCTGCGCTAGGATATTTTTCAAGTATCATATCCTTTACTAAATGAGCACTTGAGAAAGTTCCACTCATTTTAGATGATAAAAATATTCCTACAACACTATTATTGTTTTTAACTATTTTCTCAAAGGCACTATACATTTCAGAAGGGACAGGTTGAGATGAAGTTGGAATTTCAGGTGAAGCATCCATTTGCTTATAAAAGCTTTCATTAGTTAAATCAAGTTCTCTATAGCTTTGATTATTTAAAAGAACATTTAAAGAAACAACTGATATATCATATTTTTCAAGATATTCTTTTGGAATATAACAAGTACTATCAGTTACTATTTTTATAGACATAAAATCACTCCAATATAATTTTTACATATAAATAACATTATACCTTTAATTAGACAATAAGTGTATATAAT
>JAEWEN010000070.1 GCA_023389275.1 Bacillota bacterium | reverse complement strand
CATACTATTATGATAAAGATAATAGAATCAGATACAGGAGATGTTTTAAAGGAAATACCACCTGAAAAGTTAGTTGATATGATAGCAGAGATATGTAAAAGCGCAGGACTTTTTATAGATAAAAAGGTTTAGGAGTGTGCATTTATGGCTATAAATCCTATTACATTAGATTATTCTGATTCTAATGCAATAAAATCATTACAGATGCAAGCGTTAAATACAGTGAAAAGTACATCCACATTAGGAAAAGTTAAATTAAAGCAAGATAAAAAGAAAGAAATAATAAAAAAAGAACAACAAAAAAGTCTTGGAAAAAAAGTAAGTCTTATTTTTGAAAAACTAGGTATGATATTTGAATATGTTGTTGAAGATTATAGAATTGTTATAAAAATATATGATAAAAATAAAAAACTTATTTTAGAAGATGAAATAGAAGATTTTAATGAACTTTTAAATTCTATAAAAAATGATAAGGGTAAAATTATTGACTTTAAAATTTAGAGGTGAAATATATGAACAATTTAAATGCCTTAAATGCTTATCAAAGTAATAGTGTTAATACAGCATCTAGAGAAAAACTTCTTATAATGCTTTTAGATGGTCTGGTTAAATTTGTAAGGCAAGGTGTAATTGGTATTGAGGAAAAAAATATTAAAAAATCTAATGAAAATTTAAAAAAGGGTCAAGGGATAATTTTAGAGCTTCAATCTACACTTGATTTGAAAAGAGGAGGAGAAATAGCATATTCTTTAAATCTTTTGTATGATTATATTTATAGAAGACTTGTAGAATGTAATATAAAAAAGGATTTAGATATAGCAAATGAATGCTTAGAGTTTTGTATAGAAATTAGGGATACTTTTCAAGAAGCTTATAAAAGCCTTAAAAAGTAAAATATAAACATCTTTATATTTTATATGCATATAAAATATGGAGGTGTTTTATTTTTTTTGAAGAATATAACTATTAATAAATAAAATTCAATATGACCATATATTATGAAAAAAATCAATAAATTTACTTTTTAGGCTTTATTTTTATTAAGAAGTGTTATAAAATAATTTTAATGAATAAATTAATTATATTTTAAAAATTATTAAAAAATAATCATATCCAATATTAACTTATATTTACAGAAAGAGGAGATGTTATGATAAATGGTATTAATTCCTTAACTTATAATTTGCTTAAATCTTCTATAGATGCTAGTGGTGCCAGAGCAAAAGTTATATCAAATAATATATCTAATGTTAATACGCCAGGGTTTAAGGCATCAAGTGTAAGTTTTGAAGATAATTTAAATAAGGTTATTAAAGGAGAGCATGTAGCATTAACTAAAACTAATAAAATGCATATTAGTGATTCAGAAGAAAGTGGACAAGGATATAAAGTTGAAACTGATAACTCTACAAGTATGAGAAGTGATGGTAATAATGTAGATATAGATAAAGAAATGGTTAAATTATCTGAAAATAATATGTATTATAATTTTTTAATATCTAGAATTAGCGGTCAAATTTCTTCAAGAAGATATGTTATTACTGAAGGGAGGAAATAAGGGTGAGTTTATTTAGTTCGCTTAACATAAGTGCAACAGGTTTAAGTGCAGAAAGAGTTAGGTTAGATGTAATATCTAATAATATTGCTAACATGGAAACTACTAGAACACAAAGTGGAGGCCCTTATGTTAGAAAAACTGTAAGTTTTGAGGAAAATATAAATGAACATATTAATAATCTTGGAAAATCTAAAGATAAAAAAATGCAAGGTGTAAAGGTGTCTTCTATTGAGGATGATAAAGTTACACCTTTAAAAGTAGTGTATAATCCTAATCATCCTGATGCTAATCCAGAAGGATATGTTACTATGCCAAATGTAAATCCATTAAATGAAATGGTAGATCTTATAACTGCATCAAGAAGTTATGAAGCAAATGTAACAGCATTAAATACGAATAAACAAATGTTTATGAAGGCTCTTGAAATAGGAAGGTAGTGTTTAAATGGAAATACAAGGTATAAGTTTAATTAATGGAATTGATACAAAAGATATTAAGATAAATAAGGTTAATGAAAATGAGGAAATAAATTTTTCAAAAGTATTGGAAAAAGCGTTAGATACAGTTAATCAAAAACAAATAGATTCTGAAACAATGACCCAAAAGGCTATATTAGGGGAAGTTGACAATGTACATGATGTACTTTTAGCTGCAGAAGAGGCTAAGCTTTCTTTAGAGTTAACAGTTCAAATTAGAAATAAGATTGTAGAAGCTTATCAGGAAATAAATAGAATGCAAATATAATTTAAGCAACTAAAGGAGTACAAAAATGAATAAAATTCTCGAATTTTTTAAAAGTAGGTTTGAGAAGTGGAAGACTTGGTCTGTATTAAAAAAAATAGTTTCAATTTCAGTAGTAGCTTTACTATTTTCTTCTATTGTAATTGGAACTATTTATATGACAAAGACAGATTATACAACACTTTTTTCAAATTTAGAATTAGCTGATTCGAATAAGGTAATTGAAAAGTTAAAAACAGATAAAATACCTTACAAAATAGAGGGAAATACAATTTTAGTTCCAAAACAAAATGTAGATGAGCTAAGACTATCTACTCTTTCAGATGGAACTATATCATCGAACAAAGGGTTTGAATTATTTGATACAACAACTTTTGGTATGACAGATAAAGAGGCTAATGTTAAGTATCAAAGGGCATTACAAGGAGAACTTGAAAAAACAATAGGTACTTTTGATGAAATAAAAAGTGCAAGGGTTATGCTTAAAATACCAGAAGAAACAGTTTTTTCAAGAGAAAAAGAAGAAGGAAGTGCATCAGTTAGTTTGGTGATGAATGGAAGTGATGTACTAAGCCCTGAAAAGGTTAAAGCAATAGTTGCTTTAATTTCTGGAAGTGTTAAAAATATTCCCAAAGAAAATATAAGTGTTACAGACAATATGATGAATCTTTTAAGTGAAAACTTGTTTGATGAAACAGGACAAGGAACAGTTTCGGGCTTAAAGCAACATGAATTAGAGCAAAATTTTGAAAATAAACTTAAAACTGAACTTGTAAAAAGCTTAGAAGCTATGTTTGGAAAAGATAAAGTAAAAGTAAATGTTAACGCAGACCTTGATTTTGATTCAAGGGAAAGAAACAGTATTGTATACGATAAAGATAATGTTGTTGCAAGAAGCATAAAGCAAAATGAGGAAACTTCAAGTACTGCAGATGGAAATACAGCTGGTGGAACTGGAGTAGATGCTAATGCAGGGGTTAATTACCCAGCAGGAGGAAATGGAAATAATTCTTCTACTAGTGGAAAAAATGAGTCTGTTACTAATAATGAAATAGGTCAAGTAGAGGAAAAAATAATTTCAGCACCTGGGGAAGTAAAAAGACTTACTACATCTGTTATGATTGATGGAAAATTAACAGATGAGAAAAAAGCCATTGTTAGAAATATGGTAGCATCTGCAATAGGATTTGATTCTGTAAATAGACAAGATGTTATAAATGTTGATTCTATGATATTCGACGAAGAAGGAAAGGCTCAAAGATTAGAAGAGCAAAATAAAATAGCTGCTGAAGAAAAACGAAATAATTTAATAAAAATAATAGCTTTATCAGCATTTGGAGTAGTATTAGTTATAGGAGCAATTATAGGACTTATAATGTGGAGAAGAAGAAAAAATGAAGAAGATTTAATGGATAATATTAATGGAGCAGGAGTAAACTTAGATTCTGTAGATTCTGTTTCACCTATAGGACCATCTGAATACTCACCAGTTCTTGATGAAAATGATGAGGAATACGAAATGAACCTTGAAAAAGAAATTAGAAATTATGCATCTAAAAAACCAGATCAAGTTATTGATATAGTTAAAACATGGTTATCAGAGGATGAGAGGTGATAATACTTGGCTGGAGGTAAACTAACAGGCGTTCAAAAAGCAGCAATACTATTCGTTACTTTAGGTCCTGAAGCATCTGCTGGTATAATAAAAAATCTTCCAGAACAGGAGATACAAAAAATAACATTTGAAATAGCTAATATGCCAAAGCTTAAAAGGGAACTTCGTGAAGATGTATTAAAAGAGTTTGTTGATTTAAACAAAGCAAAGGACTTTATTATAGAAGGTGGATTTGATTATGCTAAAAACCTTTTAAGTAAAGCTTTAGGGTCAGAAAGAGCAAATGAAATTATTGAAAAGGTAACAGAGGTAACACAACAATATAGACCTTTTGCAATTGCAAGAAAAGCAGATGCAGCACAGCTTTTAAATGTTGTTCAAGGTGAGCATCCTCAAACAATAGCTCTTATACTTTGTCATCTTCAACATGAAAAGTCAGCACAAATTTTGTCAGGACTTTCAGAAGAACTTCAAGCAGAGGTTGCAAGAAGAATAGCAACTATGAGTAGTACTTCTCCAATAGTTATTGAAGAAGTTGAGAAAGTTTTAGAGAAAAAGTTATCAGGAGTTATAAAATCAGAGGCTACTATTATAGGTGGTATAGATTCACTTGTTGAAATACTAAATGGTGTTGATAGAAGTACGGAAAAATCTATTATTGAAGAACTTGATCGTAATGAACCTGAGCTTGCAGAGAAGATTAGAGAGTCTATGTTTGTATTTGAAGATATTATGACACTTGCAAATTCTGCTATTCAAAGGGTTTTAAGAGAAGTAGATGTAAGAGAGTTAGCACTTGCACTTAAAGGATCTACTGAAGAAGTTGCTGATATTGTTTACAAAAATATGTCAAAGAGAGCTGCTCAAACATTAAAAGAAGATATAGAATTCTTAGGCCCTGTAAGACTTGTTGATGTTGAAAAAGCTCAGCAATCTATTGTGGCTGTTATAAGAAGACTTGAAGATACTGGTGAAATTGCAATATCAAGAGGTGGGGAAGATGCCATCATTGTATAAAGGAATAATAAGGGGAGAAATAAGTGAGGAAACAAAGCTAATTTCTTCTCCTAAAATAGAAGAGTTGTACAATAAAAAATTTGAAGAAATACAAAAGAAAAATAAAGAAAATGGAATAAATGTATCTGAGGTTCAACACAAAGGAGAAGAGATTCTAGAATCATTTAGATTACAAGGATTAGAAATATTAGAAGATTATAAAAAACAAGCTGAAGAGTTATTAGAAGAAGCTAAGAAAAAAGCATCTGATATATTAGAAAGTTCTAAAGAAGAAGGATATCAAACAGGATACAAAAGCGGATACAAAGATGGATATTCTTATGGAGAAAATGAGGCTAAATCAGAATATAATTCTTTAATTGAAGAAGGTAAAGAAAAAAGAGAAAATGCCGAAAGGTACTTAGAAAATTGTTACCTAGAGTCTAGAGAATATATATCAAATGTTGAAAATGAAGTTTTAGATGTTGTAATGGAAGTATCACGTAAAGTTATTTGTACAGAAATACTTCAAAATAAGGAATCTATTTTAAGTTTAATTGAATCGTCACTATTAAAATGTGCAGATAAAAAGCAGGTTATTATAAAACTTAGCAATAAAAATTCTAAAATTGCAAAAATAGAAAAAGAAAGATTTTCTTCAATTTTAGGAGAAGAATGTAATATTCTTATTTTATCTGATAACGAAATTGATGATTATACATTTAAATTTGAAACTCCTTCTGGATTTATTGATTCATCTATAGATAGCCAGCTAAATTTAATACTAAAAGATTTATTAGGAGAAGATTTACAATGTATAAATTAGATTTTAATAAAATACATAACATTGTTCAAAAATCAAAGACTATAAAAATTACTGGAAAAGTTAGCAAGGTTGTAGGTTTAACTATAGAGGTAGAAGGAATAAAAGCTTTTGTAGGTGAAGTTTGTAAAATATCAACAATTCAAGGTAGAAAAATAGAAGCTGAAGTTGTTGGTTTTAAAGGTGGAGCCACTATACTAATGCCTTTTAATAATACATTTGGAATATATGAAGGTGCAGAAGTTATGCCAACGGGAAAGGCTTTAACTGTAAAAGTTTCTGATGATCTTTTAGGCAAAGTATTAGATGGTCTTGGTAGAGATATGAGTGGAGAAGAAATAAAAGGTGGACAGGAGTACGAGCTTGATAGGGATCCACCTAATCCACTTTTAAGAAAAAGAATAGATAGTATTATGACAACAGGTGTAAGGGCAATAGATGGTCTTTTAACATGTGGAATAGGACAAAGAATAGGTATATTTGCAGGAAGTGGTGTTGGTAAAAGTACACTTTTAGGAATGATTGCAAAATATGCAAATGCTGATGTAAATGTAATTGCACTTGTTGGTGAAAGAGGAAGAGAAGTAAAAGAATTTATTGAAAAAGACCTTGGAGAAGAAGGATTAAAAAAATCTGTTGTTATTGTTGCAACTTCAGACCAATCTCCTCTTATGAGATTAAAAGGGGCTTATGCAGCAACTTCAGTTGCAGAATACTTTAGAGATAAAGGTTTAAATGTAATGATGATGATGGATTCAGTTACTAGATTTGCTATGGCTCAAAGAGAAATAGGATTAACAATAGGAGAGCCTCCAGCTACAAAAGGTTATACACCATCTGTTTTTGCAATGCTTCCAAGGCTTATGGAAAGAACAGGAAGAGCAGAGACAGGCTCTATAACTGCTTTTTATACTGTTTTAGTTGATGGAGATGATATGAATGAGCCTATAGCAGATGCTACAAGGGGAATACTAGATGGTCATATTGTTTTCTCAAGAAAAATAGCTTCTAAAAACCATTATCCAGCAATAGATGTAAACTCTAGTGTATCAAGACTTATGAGTCAAATTGCTGATTCAGATGTAAAAGCTAAAGCAGGAGAAATAAGAGATTTAATGGCAACCTATAAAGAGTCAGAGGACCTTATAAATATAGGAGCATACCAATTAGGTACGAATCCTAAAGTTGATAAGGCCATAGAGTCTATTGATGATATAAATAGATTCTTAAAGCAACATGTTGATGAATATTCATCTTATAGTGAAACTGTTGAAAAAATGATGAGTATTTAATTTGAGGTGTAAAAGTGTTTGATTTTAAATTGGAAAAGGTTTTAGACTATAGAGAAAATATAGAAAAAAAAAGTAAAGAAGAATTTTCTCAAATTTTAGCTATATATAATAGAGAAAAAGAAGAACTTGAAAAGCTTAATTTTAAAAAACAGATTATTCAAAACAAAGAATACACTAAAAATTTAAAAACAGCTAACGATTTAAGAATTTATCAAAGGTACTTAATGTATATAGAAAAAAGTATTGAAGAAAAAATACATGATTTAGAAAATGCAGAAAAGGAACTCGAAAAATCTAGGTTAAATTTAATCAAATCTACTAAGGATAAGAAAATAATAGAAATTTTAAAGGAAAATGCATTTGAAGATTATTTAAGTGAAGAAAATAGAATAGAACAAAAAAATTTAGATGATATAGCACTAAGAGGATATATAGAAACTATGAAAGGAGGTGAAAAATAGTTGGAAATACCTAAAAGTATATCTTTAGAAGGAATAGCATTTCAAGGAGAACTTTCACTTGGAAATTGTAAAAGTAAAGGTGATTTTTTTAATCTTCTAGTTAAGGTTTTATCTTCTGTAACAAAAGAAGAATTTAATGTTAGTGATTTTGATATACAAGAAGATGAAAATCAAGAAACATCAAGCTCTATCCTACAGCTTAAAAGTAATTTAAATAGCATTAGACTACTAGATGAAAGTTTTATAAAAATCTCAGAAGGTGAAATTAAAAGTAATGTTAGCTTAGAAACTATTATAAAGCAATTAGAGAATATTATGATAGATAATGACAATGTAGGAATGAATTTTTTACAAAAGCAACATATAGATTTCAAAAATATAAATAGACAATTTAGTGAAGAATTTTTAGAAAATAATATAAAACAAATACAAACAAATTTAGAAGATAAAAATATATCAAATGATGTAGACAAAAAACTAATCGAAGATCTTTTTGAAAGTAGCCAAGTAGAGATGGCAACTAATGAAGAAAATGTAGAAATTAATGTAAAAGAATTAGAAGCCATCTCAGAAGATAAGGTAATTAAGAGTATTCTAAAAAATTTAGATAAAGAATGGATTGAAAGCTTTATTGAGAATAAGCACATAGGTATAGAGGATGTAGATTTAAAAGTTAACAAAGAAACTGCCAAGAGCAATATGAATGAAATAAACGTTATAAATAAGTCGGAAGTAAGTTCAGAAGACAAAAAAATTGAGAGTGTGCTAAACAATATAGATAAAGAATTAATGGAAAGTCTTCTTGAAAATAATCAGATGGATATAGAAAATGTAGATTTAAAAGTTAACAAAGAAATTACAGAAAGCAATATAAATGAAATAAACATTATAAATAAGTCAGAAGTTAAAATAGCTGAAAACATATTAGATAATGTAAATAAAGAATTAGGTATAGACATTTTTAAAAATAGCCAGGGTAATGTAGAGAATGAAAATGTAAAAGAGAAAAGAGAAAGTGTACAAAAGGTAAATAAAAATGAAGTAAATGATCTTGTATTCAATAATTTAAATATAGGTTTAGAAATTACTGAGGAAGAACTTAAAAAAAATTTTGGTATAAATAAAATAAATTTTGAAGTAATTCAACAATTAAACAAGTTATCTAAAAATAATAATATATCTTCTAATCTTCAAAATATGATTTTATCATTAGAAAATGGAGTTGAAAATAAAGAAATTCTAAATTTATTAAAATTTTTGGAAAACTATACGAATAAAGACGGAAGTTTAAATTTAGATTCCATGTTTAAAAAGGTGCAAGAAGTTAATAGAAATACAGAGATTTTTTTTAACAATTTTAATCAAAACAGTAATTTAACCACTATGGCAAGTAAATTAACAAAGGAAGTTAATATATTTAAATCTAGTGATATTGTAGATGTTGTTATAGAGAATTTTAAGCATTTAAGACTACCTGGAAGATGTGAAATGACTATAAAGTTAAATCCTAAAGAGCTTGGTGAAATAACTTTAAGACTTGTTTTAGAAAAAGGAGATATATCTGCATCAATATCTACTAATAAAAAGGAGACATTTATGCTTCTTCAAAGTAATATAAGCACTTTTTTAGATCAACTTAAAACATCAGAATCAGGAATAAGTCATTTATCCATAAACTTAAATCAAGATCAAGATCAAAGTGGAGAAGGTGCTAGAAGAGGGTATCAAAATAATAAGGAAGATAAAGAAAGAAGAGAATTTGAAGAAGTTTTTATGGAATCGCTTGAAGAAGAAAGTATAAATATTGAAGAATAGAGGTGTAATATAATGGAAACAGTAGGGGTTAACTCGCAAGTTAGATATAATCGAGAAGTGAAGGGAACTGTGGATAATTTAACAGATAAAGATGTTTTTTTGAAAATTTTATCAGCAGAACTTTCTAATCAAGATCCTTTGAAAGGGAAAGATGGTACAGAATATGTAGGACAATTAGCACAGTTTACAAATTTAGAGCAAACACAACAACTAAATAAGATTATGAATCAAATGTTTATGTCACAAAGTGTAACTGAAGCTGGAATGATGCTAGGAAAAGAAGTTGAATTTGCTGTAAGAGATACTAATGGAACATATAAGGTCGAAACAGGAGTAGTAGATTCTGTGAAAATAGAAGGGGGACAAGTATATCTTAAAACTAAAGATAACAAGGTATATTTGCTTAGCCAATCTATTGGAATTAAAGAAGCAAAAATTGAAAAGCCAAAAGAACCTAATGCTAGCGATGATATTAAAGAAGATAACAATGAAAATTCTACAGAGTCTTCAGAGAAAATGTAGGAGATTGTAATGAATGGTATAAAAAATATAGGATGTATACCAAGCGTAGAAAGTAAAAT
>JAEWEN010000059.1 GCA_023389275.1 Bacillota bacterium | reverse complement strand
ACCGTAAAGGAAATGGAAAATGAGGGAATAGAAGTTACAGTACTTCCTATTTTAAAATCAGGAATAGTAGATTTAGATGCTTTAAAAGAATCTATTAAAGGCAATACAAAACTTGTATCTATTATGCATGTAAACAACGAAATAGGAGTTATACAACCTATAAAAGAAATATCTAATATAGTAAAAGAAAAAAGTAAAAAGGCAAAAGTACATGTAGATGCAGTACAATCCCTTGGAAAAGTTAATATAAACGTAAAAGATATGGGAATAGATCTTTTATCTTTAAGTGCCCATAAAATACACGGTCCTAAAGGAGTAGGAGCTATTTACATTAAAAAAGGAATAGTTTTAAAACCTTTAATATCAGGTGGTGGACAGGAAATGGATATAAGAAGTGGAACTGAAAACGTTCCATCTATATCAGGGTTTGGAGTTGCAGCAGAGATTGCTTTAAATAAATTTAATGAATCAAGTGAAAAAGTAAAAGAAATAAAAGAAAGATTTATAAAAGGTATAGAAGATATAAATGATATAATTATTAATAGTCCACAAGATGAAAATCATGTAAACAATATTTTAAATGTATCTTTTGGAGGAGTTAGGGGAGAAGTTCTTCTACATGCTCTTGAGGATTATAAAATATATGTATCAACAGGTTCAGCTTGTTCAGCTAAAAAAGCTTCAGAGAAAAATTATATTATACCAAGTCTTGGGTTAAGCGATTATTATATAAATGGAACAATAAGATTTAGTTTTTCTTCTAATAATACTGTTGAAGAAGTAGATTATGTAGTAAAATCTATTAAGAGTATACTGCCAATTTTAAGGAGGATAAAGTAATGAATAAAGTACTACTTGTTAAGTTTGCAAGTGAAATAACTTTAAAAGGATTAAATAGAAAGAAATTTGAAGATTTACTTATAAAAAATATAAGAAAAAAAATAGGAAATGAAGTAAATATAAAAAAAGATTCAGGAAGAATATTTATAGAGGGATATAAAGATGAAGATATAGAATCTATAAGAAAAACTTTTGGGGTTTTATCTGTTTCTGTTGCATATGTAGTTGAAAAAGAAATAGACCTTATTGGAGAAGTTGCAATAAATCAAATAAAGTCTATGGAAGGTGTTAAAACATTTAAAGTAGAAAGTAAAAGAGGAGATAAAAACTTTTCTCTAAATTCTATGGACATATCAAGAAAAATTGGAGGCATCATACTTCAAAATACAGAAAATATATCAGTAGATGTTCATAAACCAGAAGTAGTAGTTCATGTTGAAGTAAGAGACAAGGCGTATGTATTTTCTAAAGAAGTAAAAGGAACTGGAGGAATGCCATACTCATCAGCAGGAAAAGGTGCACTTTTACTATCTGGTGGAATAGACAGTCCTGTTGCTGGATATATGATGGGTAAAAGAGGACTTGAAATAATATCAGTTTATTTCCATAGTCATCCTTATACAAGTGAAAGAGCTAAGGAAAAAGTAGTAGATCTTGCAAAAATACTTTCAGAATATACATCAGGAATGAAACTATATGTAGTACCATTTACTAAAATACAAATGGATATTATAGAAAAATGTAGACATGATGAGTTAACTATTATTATGAGAAGATATATGATGATGATAGCAGAAATGATAGCTAAAAAGGAAGGGGCTATGGCTCTAGTTACTGGAGAAAGTCTTGGACAAGTTGCGTCTCAAACTTTAGAGAGTATGTATGTTACTAATAATGCAGTAGAAATGCCTGTGTTTAGACCTTTAGTTGGTATGGACAAAACTGATATAGTAGATATTAGTCGTGAAATAGGAACATATGAAACATCTATACTTCCATATGAAGATTGCTGTACTATATTTGTTCCAAAACACCCAAAAACTAAGCCTAGACTTGATGACATTAAAGAGTCAGAGAAAAATATAGATGGCATTGAAGAAATGCTAATAGAGGCAATGGAAAACTCAGAAATAATAAATCTTTAGTATCTAGGCATGAAAACTTTTGTTTTCATGCCATTTTTAAAAAGGAGAAAATAAAGTGAGGAAAATAATAAATAGTAATTGTAAAAAGTGCCTAGATTATGAAGAGAAAAGATGTGAAGGAGACATTAGAGATTGTATGTGTAGATTCTGTCCTAGAAACTTAGGTATATGTATTAAAATGAAGTGGTGTCGCGAAACTGAATCAGCAATGGACAATCTATGGCAAGAACATATATAATATAAAGTAAAAACAGTAAAGGAAGATTATTATGTTAGGTCACATACTATATTTTTCAGGAACTGGGAATACAGAATATGTAGCTAAATTATTTAAGTATTATTTTAAACATCATAATATTGAAACCAAAGCAATAGATGTTACTAAAAAAAGGTTTATTTCAGACGAATATGACTTTTTAATTTTAGGAGCACCTGTATATGCAGAGTTTTATCCTAGGTATTTTATTAATTGGATTAAGGACAAGGTTCCGGTAGGACATGGAAGAAGAGCTGTAATTTTTACTACATTAGCAGGAAATAGTAGTTCTTCGCTAAGTGAAATGGTAGAGATAATGGAGGAAAAAGAATACAAGGTAGACATAGCTACAGAAATTAAAATGCCAAATAACTATTACATAAGCAATATATTTCAAATGCCTACAGAGGAAGATATTGAAGAGAGAAAGCATAATGCTGAAATAAAAGTTGAAAAACTTGTTGAAGACTTTATGTGTGGAAATACTTTAATAGATAGTTCTGCATTTATTAGAAGAACTATAGTAAGGCCTGTACATAGCATGTTTGCAGAATACTCTAATAAATGGGCTAAAAAAAATTTAACAGTAGATATGAAAGTTTGTGTAAAATGTAATAAATGCTCTAAAAACTGTCCTACAAAAAATATTACAGTAGGAGATGAGTTTGTATTTAGAGAAGACTGTATATATTGTTTAAAATGTGTTAATTCATGTCCAGTTAACGCTTTTAGATATAGAAACAGAAAAATAGAGCAATATAAATTATAAAAAATAGAGAGGAATGTTCCTCTCTATTTTTTATAAAAGTTTTAAAGTTTTGTTTATACTTTCAATTGCATATTTAACTTCTTCGTTTGTGTTAAAATGACCAAAGCTAAATCTTACAGTTCCACTTGGGAAAGTATTTAAAGTTTTATGTGCACTAGGAGCGCAGTGAAGTCCAACTCTAGTCATTACTCCAAATTCTCTATCAAGTAAAAATGCTATTTCTGAATTATCAAGGTCTTTAAAGTTAATAGAAACAGTAGAAGTTCTACCTTCAATACCTTTTATACCTGCAATTTCAGCACCTTTAATAGATAAAACATTTTCTATAAATAATTTGCACAGTTCTTTTTCTTTATCTTCAATATATTTAAGTCCAACTTTATTTAAATATTTTAAAGATGCATTAAGTCCATAAATACCAGGTATATTTAATGTACCTGACTCAAATTTATCAGGCATATAGTTAGGTTGAGTTTCAGACTCTGAAAGACTTCCTGTTCCGCCTTCTATTATAGAACTTAGTTTATTTGCAAAGTCCATATCAATTAAAAATCCACCAATACCTTGAGGACCTAGAAGACCTTTATGCCCTGTAAAAGTTAATGCACTAAGATTTAATTTTTTAAAATCAATAGGTAAAACTCCTGCTGTTTGAGCTGTGTCTATTACAAAATGAATATTATGTTTTTTACAAATTTCCCCTACTTTTTCAAGTGGTAATATAGTACCACAAACATTAGAAGCATGTGTCATAATAAGCATTTTAGTATTTGGTTTTATTAAAGGTTCTATATCTAAAGGATTAAGTTTTCCTTCTATATCACACATAACTCTATCAAATTCTATACCTATATTTTTAAGAGAAACTAGTGGCCTTAAAACAGCATTATGCTCCATTGAAGATACAATTACATGATCTCCTGGCTTTAAGAATCCTCTAATTATCATATTTAAGCTTTGAGTAATATTTGATGTAAAAACAGTATTTAATGGGTCTTTAAAGTTAAATAAATCGCAAAGCATTTCACGGGTTTCATAAACAACTTGTCCAGCAGAGTATGAATTTTCATAACTTCCACGTCCTACGTTGCTTCCTACATTTAATATATAATCTGATATAGCTTCAGCAACTCCAGAAGCCTTTGGAAAAGTAGTTGCTGCGTTATCTAAGTATACCTTTTTCATTTTCTTCCTCCTTGTTATTTAAGTACTTTATAACTTAGTAGAGTATAATCACATTTTACTATTTAACATAGAATAAAATAAATAATATAATCTTAATTATACAAGGAACGTTTAGGTGCTAAGCTTTCACCAAACAAAGGCGACTTAAAGTCGCCTATTTTTTATATATGAAGTTCATTAGCATTAAGTTTATATATAACATCTTTTCTTTCAACAATGATAGATACTTTTTCTTTAACCTCATTATCTGATAAAACCTTATCTAAAAGTTCTCTAGTTGCATTTATACAAACTGGATTTCCTACCATTTTAAACATAGAAAAGTCTCCACTAGTATCTCCATATGCATAGCTTGCATTAAGGTCTATATTATATTCTTCTTTTAACGAGTTAATAGATTTCTGCTTATTTACACTGTCCCACATAGGAAGGCATTCCCCTGTATAAATATCATCTTTTAAAACATATTTTGTTCCTCTATAATCATCAAATCCATGTTTTTTAGACATCTCACGAACAAGCTCTAAGGGGCTTCCAGAGATAGTAATAACAATATGACCTTGAGATTTATGCCATTTAATTCTATCTCTAGTATATTTATATACTCTATCTCCTTTTTGTTCTATTACTCTTTTAGCAATAAACTCTATTTGAGATTTGTGAAGTCCTTTAATAGCATCTATGTATATATCAGCCATTTTAAGTAAATAATCATCATAAACTCCAAGTCTTCTATCCCATTTTTGGTATTCAGGTTTTACTTCTTTATACCATTTTTCAGACTCTATAATCTCACATTTAATAAGCTTTTTAAAAACTTCTGTTATAAGTCCCTCTCTGTAAAGAGTTCCATCAATATCAAAAAAAGCAGCTGTTTTTTTCATAAAATAACCTCCCAAAAATAGATAGTTTTGTATTAATAATAGACTTGATTTTTTAGGTAAGTACTTTGTATGTCATTAAAATTAATTATATATATGATTACATATAAAGTAAATACTAAAGCTTTGTAGGCTTTTTAAATAAGTATATAATATTAATATGTGCCATATAAAAAGTAAAATACATAAAATGTGGTACTTTAAAGTAAGGCTTTTATATGGGAAAATAAAATTAGAGGTGTTTGTATGTTTAATGTAAAATTTAGTGGAAATACACCTAGGTATCTTCAACTTGGATATCATATAAAGTCACTTATATTAAAAGGATTTTTAAATCCTGACAGTAAACTTCCATCAACTAGAGAACTTAGTTCTATTTTAGGTGTTAGTAGAAACACAACTATGATGGCTTATGAATATCTTGAAGATGAAGGGGTTATATATACAAAAAAAAATAAAGGTGCTTTTGTTTCAGATATAAAAATTAAAGATACATTAGCATTTAATATAGATTATTCAAATCTTATTTCAGAAAATGCAAAAATAGCAGAGAAATTAGATATTATAAAAACAGAGCCCAAATGGAAAAAAGGAATGATATCTTTTAAAAGTATTTCACCTGATAATGAATTGTTTGATATAGAAGAACTTAAAAGATCGTTTTTATATAGGTTGTCAGAAGAAGGTAGTAAACTTTTAAATTATGGTTATGCAAAGGGATATGATAAGCTAATAAAATATCTTTTAGATTATATGGAGAAGAAAGGTGTTTGTATAGAAGGAAAGGATATTTTAATAACAAACGGTTTCACTGAAGGATTTGATATAGTTTTATCAACTTTAACTTCAAAGGGAGATAGTATAGTTTGTGAAAATCCAACTCATAACACAGCACTTAAGATAATGAAGATTCATGGACTTAATATTATTTCAGTTAATATGAATTTTGATGGAATAGATACTAAACAATTGAAAGATGAACTTAAAAATAATAAAATAAAACTAGCGTATATGATACCTTCTTATCACAATCCTACTGGAATTGTAATGTCACCTGAAAAAAGAATAGAGGTGTATGATATATTAAGAGAAAACGATATACCTTTAATTGAAGATGGATTTAATGAGGAATTAAGATATTCAGGTTCTCATGTAACTCCTATGGTGTCTTTATCAGGAGAAGGAAATAGTGTAATATATATAGGGAGTTTTTCTAAAATTCTTTATCCTGGAATGAGAATAGGATGGATTTTAGCAGATAAAAACCTTATATCTACACTTGAAAGTGTAAAAAGAAGTAGAAATATACACACATCTTTTTTAGATCAAGGTATATTATATGAGTATTTATCTAATGGATATTTTGAAAAATATTTAAAAAGAACAAGAAAGATATATAAGGAAAAATATGAATTTGCTATTTACTGTGCAGAAAAATATATTCCATGTAGCTCAATTTTAGGACAAGGTGGTTTATATATATATATAAAATTAAAAAAAGCAAATGCAAGAAAGCTTTTAAATCTTTGTTATAATGAAGGGGTTGTATTTACTCCAGGAGATATATTTTCAAATAAAGATACAGAGGATAAAAGTTTTAGATTAGGGTTTTCAAGAACTTCTAATGAAGAAATAGAAAAAGGATTCAAAATCATAGGAAAGTATATAAGAATTTTGGAAGGAGAATAAGATGCTAAAAGTTGGAGTTTTAATGGGAGGAGTTTCTTCAGAGAGAGAAATATCATTAAGATCAGGAAATGAAGTTTGTGAGTATTTAGATAAAAATAAGTATGAAGTTGTTCCAATAATTATAGATAAAAGTGAAGATGTTATAGAAAAAGTAAAAAATGTAGATTTTGCATTTTTAGCTCTTCATGGAAAATTTGGTGAAGATGGAGTAGTCCAAGGAGCTCTTGAAACACTTAAAATACCATATTCAGGTTGTGGAGTTTTATCAAGCTCTTTATGTATGGATAAGGATATGACTAAAAAAATACTTAAATATGAAGGAATAAATACAGCTGATTGGACTATGGTATCAAGTGTTTCTGAAATAGATTATGAAAAAATAAGAGAAATAGGATACCCTGTTTTTGTAAAGCCAAACTCAGGTGGTTCAAGTTTTGCAACTGTTTTAATAAAAGATGAAAAGGACATAGAAGCAGCTGTAATTGAAGCTTTAAAATATGACAAT
Source organism: Bacillota bacterium (assembly GCA_023389275.1). Classification (GTDB taxonomy): domain Bacteria; phylum Bacillota; class Clostridia; order Clostridiales; family Caloramatoraceae; genus Clostridium_AB. The sequence goes on along the minus strand of JAEWEN010000059.1, from coordinate 2,153 downwards.
GAAGTTATGATAGAAAAGTATGTTAAAGGCTATGAAATAAGTTGCCCTGTTATAGAAGGAAAAATGTTACCGATTGTTGCTATAGAGCCTTCAGGAGAGTTTTTTGACTTTACATCTAAGTACACAGATGGTGGGGCTAAAGAATTTGTTGTAGAGTTTGAAAAAGATCTTCAAGATAAAATAGAAAAAATGGTTTTAGGTACATTTAAGGCTTTAAAATGCAATGTTTATGCTAGGGTGGATATTATAATTAGCGAAGGGGAATTATTTGTACTAGAGGTAAATACACTTCCAGGAATGACTAGTAACAGCTTATTCCCAAAAAGTGCTGCTCATATAGGAATGTCATATTCAAATCTTATAGAAGAATTTATAGAAAAATCATTATTAATTAGAAAATAAAAAGAGGGTAACCTCTTTTTATTTTTATATTTTTTATAATAAAACTTTTGTTCATTGAGAAGTTTACTTAACTATCATATAATATATTAGACAAATAATATGAGTTTGTGACAAATTTTTAGGGAGATGATAAATAGTTAGTAAAAATATATAAATATATATTTGAATATAGCATAATATAATCACAGAAAAGTTGTGATTATATGGGGAAACATTATAAACCTAAAGAATTTGCAGAATTATTAAATCTATGAACAATATCTTGAGTAAAAAGGAATTTATAAAAAAGAAAATGATAGAAAAATAGTTATTTATACAAGAGTTTCAACTTCTAATCAAAAGGATGATTTGAAAAATCAAGTAGAATTTCTTAAAAAATATATGTAAAAGTTATAGTTGTAAATAATGAAAGTCTTTCACCACAAGAAGAATTAGTCCAAGATATAATATCTATATTACATATATTTATTTGCAGAATATACGGTTTAAGAAAAGACAAGAAAAAATTAAGGAGGATGAAGAAGTTGAAAAGAGCATACAAAACAGAGATTAATCCTACACTTGAGCAAAAGAAAAAGATTAATCAAAGTATTGATGTTTGTAGATGGTTATATAATTCATATTTAGCTAAAAATAAAGAGTTATATAACCAGTATAAAGATAGATTAATTGATAAGAAACAAGCTTTTATAAGTGCTAATGACTTTGATAAATATATTAATAATGAAGTTAAAACATTAGAAGAATACAAATGGATAAATAGTTGTGGAAGTAAGGCTAGAAAGAAAGCAATCTGTAATGCTGAAAATTCATTTAAAAGATTTTTCAAGGGGCAAAGTAAATTTCCTAGATTTAAAAAGAAAAATAAGCAGGAAATTAAATTATATTTTCCTAAGAATGCAAAAAATGATTGGTATAGAGAACGTCATTTTATACAAATACCAACTATAGGAAAAGTTAAACTAAAAGAATTTGGATATATTCCAATAAAAGCTAAAATAATTAGTGGTACAGTATCAAGAAAGGCTGATAGATATTATGTGTCAGTAATTGTAGAAACTAATGAAAATATTATTGAAAACAATGATAGTGAAGGTATTGGAATTGATGTTGGACTTAAAGATTTTGCAATTTGTAGCAATGGTTTAACTAAGAAGAATATTAATAAAACTTCAAAAGTTAAGAAGTTAGAAAAGAAATTAAAAAGAGAACAAAGAAAGCTTTCAAGGAAATATGAGAGTTTAAAATTAAGAAATAAAAATATTGAGAAAGGAAAAGCTACTCATCAAAATATTCAAAAACAAATAGTTAAAGTACAAAAACTTCATCAGAAATTAACTAACATAAAAACTGATTATATTAATAAAACAGTAAATGAGATTGTAAAGCAAAAACCAAGCTTTATAACTATTGAAGACCTAAATGTTAGTGGTATGATGAAAAATAGGCATCTTTCAAAAGCAGTTGCACAGCAAAAGTTTTATGAGTTTAGAGTAAAACTTGAGTATAAGTGTAAGCTAAATAAAATCGAATTAAGAATTGTAGATAGATTTTATCCTTCAAGTAAATTATGTAATAGTTGTGGCTCTATTAAAAAAGATTTAAAACTTTCTGATAGAGTTTATAAATGTAAATGTGGATATAGTGCAGATAGAGATTTAAACGCAAGTCTTAACTTAAAAGATGCTAAAATCTATAAAATAGCATAAGCAAGTTATTTATAGATGTGTACCGAAGGCTATTTCGGGAAT
>JAEWEN010000045.1 GCA_023389275.1 Bacillota bacterium | reverse complement strand
TAAAATTTTCTCAGATGTTGAAACTGTATCTTTAAACAGTGAAGATAGACCTTTAAGTTCACAGCAAACTTCAAGTGGAAACAGTGATATAAAAACTATTGGCCTTGTTGAAAAGGAAAAGGATTTTATAGCTGTACTTTCTACAGTTAACTCTCCAACAAGTAGTATTACTATAGAAAAAGTGGGAACAGGAAGTAGTATATTTGGATTAAATAAGCAAATAGAAAACGCTGAAATTAGTATTAAAGGGGAAAGTGGAAAGTATCAATATAGTTTAATAACTGAAAGAGAAAAAAGTCCTTTAAATGGGTTTAGTGACTTTGAAACTAAAGGAGATAATATAGTAGTTGTTGTATATTCAACAGCTAGAAAGGGAGAAGCTGATAAAAACATTATAAATTTAAAGGTTAATAATAAAACAGATAAAAAGGCTTATGTTTATGTTATAGGTGATGATGAAAAGCTACCAAGATGCAGTATAACAAAAGGTGGTAGTGTTTATGTTGAAAAATTATAAACAAGGTATAACCTTAGTAGAGTTAATAGTTGCTTTAGCTATTTTTACAATATTGGTTATTCCAATATCCAATATAATTATTACTAATTCTAAAAATATAAAGGAAGCAAATGAAAAAAATGAACAATCATTAGCTGTTAATTATGGATATGAAACCCTAAGAAAAATTCTTTATTCACTAAAAGTTGATGGTAAAACATATTATATAGATAACAAATTAGATTCTAAAAATATATCAAATGATTTAGGAGACTATTTAGTTTATAGAGGGAAAATTAATAGTTACTGTTTTGAATATACAGCATATTATAAAAATGAGGAAAGTTATGTAACCCCTTCAAACACTACTTATGGTGGTGAGGAAGAAGAATTTAATAGTAAAGTTATAAATGTTAATTTAAAAATATACAAATTAAAGGGAAGTAACAAAGAGGATATAAACTTAGAAGAAACATATACCTTTAGATTAAAAGGATAGGTGAAAAAATGTTTAAAAGAAAGAAAAAAGGTTCTGCTACCTTTATGGTTGTTATGTTAATGTCAGCACTTCTTATACTAACAGTAAGTTTGCTTCCTCTTACATTAACAAGTATAAATCAAAGTAGAACTACCTATAGTGTAAATAGATCCTATTATACAGGCGAAGGTGTAGTAGATAAAATACTATATGATATTGATGTGTTTTGTGAAGTTTCAAGAATTAGTGTTTATAATAAATGCTTTATAAAAGATGAAAAAGAATCACTTGAAAATAGATTAAATCTTAATAATCCATATATATATAAGGTATACAAGCTTTATCGCCCAGATGTTGATGAAGATGGAAATTATATAACTGAACCTATTAGCTATGAAGAATTTGAAAGTCTTATATATAAATATTATAAGTACGAATTTAATAAGGCAATAAAGTATTTTTTTAGTGATAATATAAATGAAAATCAAGTTGTATCTTTAATTGGTGATGAAAATAAAAAAGAAAATGTTATTTATAAATGGGAACTTTTAAAAAATGCATCTATAAAAAATAAAGAAGTTAATATAGAGCCATTAAGTAAAATAGATAGTGAAAGTATTTTTTCTAAATACACACCATTAGATAAAAAAGATCAGTCTAATATAGATGTTGATTATACAATTAAAAATGAAAGTGTAGATGATATATATAATTATTTAAAAGAAAATGAAGTTGAAACTTTAAGGGAAACTTTTTATTTAGAATCTAAAGAAAAAAATGATATAAAAACATATTCAGCTATAACTGTAGATTTTAAACCTGAAAGAGAAACTAAAGTTATTAATGGAGAAAAAGAAAAGGAACTTATTAATAAGGCTTTAAATTATGGATTAATATGTGAAGATAATCTTGAGGTAACAAATAATTTAAGTGTTGATACAGATATTATAGTTGGAGGGGAAGGGGAACCTAAAGGTGCCTTAGATAATATTGAATATGGTGGTTTAATTGCTGGAAAAGATGGTGAAACAGGAAGTGTAAATATTAATGGTAATGCTTTTGTAGGAGAAGAAAGTAGCAGAGGAAAAATACATGGTGGATTCATAAAAACACTTGGAGAAAAATCTTCTATAAATATTACAGGAGATTCCTATTCTCATAGTATAGTAACAAATGAAAACTCTAAAAACACAAGTATTAACATAGGTAAAAGTGCATATATAGCAGATAATATTAGTTTAAATGGCGATAAAAATAATATAAATATTAAAAATCATTTAGTAGGTTTTGAAGATGGTGCTGATATAGAGGAAAATTACTTGTCATCTCCATCTATTGTTATAAATGATATAAATAAATCAGGAAGTAATCTTAGTATAGGTGGACAAGTTGCACTACTTGGTGAAGGATTTGTTGAAAACATAATTAGAGATGGTAGGTTATTTAAAACATTTGAAGTTTCTGCAATATATCCTAATTATATATCATATGCAAGTTACTTAGAAAATAGGGATTTTGATAAATACTATAATGAATATTCTATAAAAAATAAAGATGAGCTTTTTCCTATAGATATGTTTGATAAGTATGAAGTTATAAATAGTTCAGAGCAGAATGTTGCAACTTTAGGAATTAACTTTATGCTAAATTATTTTATAGATTATAAAGAGAGTATTAAAGAAACTTATAATATGGGAGAAAATATAACAGCGAATATTAATTTAAGTAACAAACTTAGTTTACCTACAATACCTGAAGACAATATAGATAATATAACAAAAATAATAGATGATAATTTAAATGTAAGCTGCTTTAACTATATTATGTACTCAAATGGAAAAATGTATTTAACAAAGATGCCTGATGAAGCTCTTTTAGAAGGTGCAAATAACGCTATTAAAGAGTCTGGATTAAGCAAAGAGGAAAATAATATAATAACTCCAAGTGGAATCTATAGTTTTAGTGAAACTATGGGAGATTTAAGAAGAGTATTTGATAGTTTAAAAAATAATTTGTTAAAAAGAATGAACCTAGAAGATGTTGTATCGAATGATACCTTAGAAAATAATGGTTATAATAAATTAAAAAGATTAGATAGATGTTTTAACTGGAATAAAGCTAATGCTAAGATAAATAAAGACAATTTATTTGTAAAAATATCAAAAGAAGATATTTACTTAAGTGAAGAGGATTTAGAAATAATAAATAACAATGACACTAAAACTTTAATAGCTAGTGGAGGAAATATTATAGTAAACGGAGATTGTACAGTAAGAGGAAGTTTAATAGCTAAGAAAAATATTTTTACAAATGGAAATGTTTCTATAGATACAAATAGTAAAATAGCCATGGAAATATCAAGCTATAAAGATAATAACCTTCAAGGCTTTTTAGAAAAAGGAAATGAAGTTATTAGAGAAATTGATACAATAAAAGGTATTTCAAAAACTGTTAAAAGTAATATAAAGGTTGTAAACAAAAGGCAATTAATGTAAAGGAGGAGATAAAATGAAAAAGTATATATCATTATTTATATCTCTAGCTTTAATAATAGGTTTAATACCTATATCCTTTGCAAAAGAAGAAAAGCCATGGTATAGCTATGCTATTATATCTATGGAGAATGATGGAATAAAAGTAGGCAAGGACTTTAAAATAACTGGGGATATTTATAGTAAAGGAAATATAGATCTTTCAAAAGATGGAGAAATAGATGGAAGGGTTTATAGTGAAGGAACGGTTAGACAAGGAAAAAATACAATTATAAAAGGTGGAGTAGCTGAAAGTCAAAAGTTAGATGAAATAAAAATAGAAGATGATATTAAAATCACTAATATAGATGAAGATATAGATGGAGTTTTAAAAAAAGATGATAGTATTGAAATTAATAAAACAATTACTATAGATAAAGCAATATATACATCTGCAAATGAAATACGCATTGAAAAAGAATGTATTTTAAATGGAGGGATATATGCACCTGAGGCAACAGACATAAAAATAAGTAAAGGATTTACTATAAATGGTTTGATATATGCACCTAAGGCTGATATTTCCATAGGAAAAGATGTTAAAGTATATGGAAGTATAGTTGGGGAAAAAATTCGTATAGAAAAAGATGCTATAATAAATTATAAAGAATACCCTAGTATTATAAAACCACAAGGTAAAGACGAAGTTAAAATAAAAGTTTCAGATTCTATAGAAGAAAAATTAGCTTTTAATAACTTAGAAAATGGAAATGATTATATTTTAGATAAAGCTATTTCTTTAAAAGGAGAATCAAGAGCTGAATTTTCAATAGACTCT
>JAEWEN010000023.1 GCA_023389275.1 Bacillota bacterium | reverse complement strand
AATAGGTTACCAAGTCTTAAAACATCTCCTATAACAGGTTCTATAAGTTTTCCATCAGGTCCATACATTCTTGAAAGATATTCTTTAGGTTTTGTTCTAATGTCTATAAGAAAGACTTTGTTTGTATTAACTCCAATAACTTCAATTATATAAAAATCTCTATAGATAACCCTATATTCACTAAATTCATTAAAAGCTACAAAGTTAAATAGACTTTTAGGATTATTGTTTACAGCAGAGAATAAATAGTAAAAATATCTTTCTTCTTTTCGAGTAGCTTTTATATTTATGAAAATATCCATAAATTTATCACCTGTAAAATCTGCAAGTACAAGTTTAGGGTTATATCCAGAATTATACTTAAATCTAAGGTAAGTAGTTTTTTTAGAATTTCCATCTATTATAACAGCTGTTATATCGTCAAAATAGTTAGGTCCAGGACCACCAGATGGCTGTACTCCAAGTAGATAAACTTCATCAAGTGTACCATCTCCTGTTACGTCACCTTTTTTTATATCTATAATAGAATAGATTACATTAGGATCTGGATTCAATTCAGGATCAAAGTAAGTTTCCATTAAATTCTCCTTAAACAGTAATTGATATAATATTATAGTATGAGTGAAAGTGGAATTTTGATAATTATAATTCTAAAAATCTTTTTTATTAAGAAAGTTTATATTAATAACTAAGGAAGCTAGAAAAACTATTATACATAATAAAATAGAAATTAATATTAGGTTGTTAAAGCTAATTAGACTAATAAAATAGATTATTGATTTTAAAATTTTAGATAAAAATAGCATAGGTATAATTATAAATATAGAGGAAACTATAGATATAGTAGTGGTAGCTGTCCCTACAGGGAAAGCTATAGTAGGTGTTAAAATACATGTTACACATACTATATTATATAAAAAGCTACCTATAATCATAAAAGGATAAATGTAAAATTCTATATTAAATAAAATTCCTAAAATATTACTTATTAAAATTATAAATATAGTACATATAAAAAATTCTAATAAAAATAAAATATATTTTCCCGTTAAAAAGTTTTTTCTTTTTATAGGTAGACTAAAAAGTGGTAGCTGTATATAAGATGAAAAGTCTCTTAAAAGAGGCATAGTAAAATAAAAATATATAAAGTAAAATACTATAAAAAATAAGACAATATTAAATGTTATGTTTTTACTACTTATTTCTGTAATTTTATAAATTATCATAAAAGAAGAGGCTATTGTAATTAGTAAAATAAATATTACAGGAAGTAGAGAAGATTTTATATTTAACCATTCTTTGTTTAAAATATTTTTCATATTATACCTCCTATAAATCTATTTTTTTAAAAAATATTAAAGTAATTTTAAAAGATATTATACTAATAAATAAACATATTAATAGAATAAGAATACCTATTAATATAGGGTTAAAACTGTTTAATGAAATGTATTTTAGCCCTTCCATACATAAAGAAATAAACATCATAACAATAATTAAAGTTATAAAATGAGATGCTCTTTGAAATCTTTTTCCTTTAAGTCCTAAAAATAAGTTTAAAGGAATTGCAATGCTAGCGGCTAAGGTGAAGGAAGATAAAATACTTATAAAAGATATAAAAAGTCCTTCACTAAAAACACTAGATAAAGCTTTAAGGTTAAATATACTGCCAACAATATAAGATTCTAAACTTACAATGCTTAAAAATATTACTGAAAAACATATAAATAATATATATTTATACATTAAATATTTTTTTCTAGAGGTAGGAAGTGATAAAATAATATTAGAGTATGCTATATCAGTTGTACATATAAAAAATCCCATTAAAACTGAAATCGGAAGATTTACATAACTAGAATTTAAGTATCCATCTGATCCTCCAAATAAAATACCAAGAACAGGTATATAAATAAGCATTATTATTATTGTAGCTTTTAAAGCTATAAAATCTTTTTTAACAAGTGCAAACATAATTCTACCTCCTTGTCATATAAAGCATAATATCTTCAAGATTAGGCTTTTCTTTTATAAATTCATCTTTAAATAAACTTAAGTTATTATTGTTTATTAAAGCATTAAAGCCAAAATCAGATTTTTTAAGCCCAATTAAAACTTCTTTTTGTAAATCCTTTAAAGTAGAGTAATCACCTTTAATTATTTTGTGATTTTCAAGTAAATCATCTTTAACATCTGATAATATAATCTCTCCTTTATCTATAAGAGTGATATAATCAGCTATTTTATCAAGGTCTGTTGTTATATGAGTAGAAAATAAAATAGACTTATTTTCGTCTAATATAACTTCTTTTAAAATATTTAAAAATTCATCTCTAAAAATAGGGTCAAGTCCAGAAGTTGGTTCATCCATTATTAAAAGTTCAGCATTATGAGAAAGTGCAAGTGCAGCTGAAAACTTCATTTTATTTCCTTGAGATAGTTCGCGAAGTTTTTGATTTTCATTAAGATCAAATGTGGTTATATATTCTTTAAATTTTTTATCACTAAAATCTTTGTAAAAAGGAGCAATGATATTTTTAATATCCTTAAGTTTTAAGTATTCATAATAAAAACAGTTATCATATACAAATCCTATTTTTTCTTTTATAGTAATTTCATTTTTTATATTATCCATACCAAAAACATTAATATTACCAGAATCTCTTTTTACAAGGTTCATTATAAGTTTAATAGTAGTAGTTTTTCCAGAGCCATTTGCTCCAACAAAACCCATAATATACCCATGAGGTAGATTAAAACTTATATTTTTAAGATTAAAGTTTTTATATGATTTTGATACATTATTAATTTCAAGTATCATAAATAATTCCCCCTTATTCGTTATATAAAATATCTAAAAGCTCTTTTAACTGATTAATTGAAAGATTTATTGTTTTAGCTTCATCAATTGCTTTAATTAAGTGACTTTCTACAATTTGCATTTTTTTCTCTAAAAGAAGCTCTTTATTTTGTGGTGCAACAAATGAGCCTTTTCCTTTTATAGTTTCGATAAATCCTTCTTTTTCAAGTTCTTCATATGCTCTTTTAGTTGTTATTACACTTATTTTTAACTGGGTTGCTAAATTTCTTATAGAAGGTAAAGGTTCACCTTCTAAAATATCTTCTTTTAAAATAAGTGCTTTTATCTGATCCGTTATTTGCTCATATATTGGTTTTTCTGAAGAATTAGATATTATTATTTTCAAATACTCACCTCCTTAAAGTGTATATACTGTTTATACTTTATATACACAGTATATACACTTTAGGGTGAAAATGTCAATAAAAAAGTACTAAGATAATTCTTAGTACTTTTTATAGATTATTAATAAATGCTTCTGATAGATTACAATTTATTTTTACACCAAGCTTTTCAAGCTCTACTTGAAGAGCAGTTAATGTATATGATACATACTGAATATTAGCGTTTTCTCCCATATGACCTATTCTAATAAGTTTTCCTTCAAGATATGCAACAGATCCACCTATTAAAACATTAAAGTTTTTAACCATGTTGTTTAAAAGTGTTTTGTCATGAACATTTTCAGGAAGACATATAGCAGTTACTGTATTTGAAAACCCATTTTCAAGATAAAGATTTAATCCACCAAGATGCAAAGCTTTTCTAGTTGCAGAGGCTATTTTTTCATGTCTTTTTAATATGTTTTTATCTGAAATAATATTATCAATAGCAGCATCAAGTCCATAAATATCACTAATTGGCATAGTATATGGGAACCAAGTATCTGTTTTATAGTTTTTCCATGTAAGAAGATTTGAATAAAATCCTGCTATAGGAGTTTTCCTATTTTCCATAGACTTAAAAGCATCTTCACTTATACATACTATTGTAAGTCCAGGAGGGGCAGAGATAGCTTTTTGGCTTCCTCCAACTACTATATCTATTTGCCATTTATCTACCATAATATTTTCTCCACCCATTGCGGCTACAGAGTCTACAACAGTTAAAATACCGTAGCTTTTAAGAAGTGGACAAATATTTTCTATATTATTTAAAACACCTGATGGAGTATCACAATGAACAATAGTTGCATACTTAAAGTTAGAATCTTTTTCTAAAAAGTTTTTTAGTATATTAATATCAAAAGAATTTTTTTCATTTGACTTTAATATAACAGCTTCCCCTCCATACATTTCAACAAAGTCTTTAAAAAATCCACCATAAACCCCATTATCTAAAACTAAAACCCTATCTCCTTTTTCAGTTAAAGAAGCACAAGCAGCTTCAAGACCTAGTATTCCTTCACCACTTAAAATAGCAGTTAAATTTTTAGTTTTTAAAAAATCTCCTATTTTATCACATGTGTTTATATAAAATTCTTTAAAGTTTAAGTCTATATCAGGGTTTGTGCACTCTATAGATCTTTTAAGTCTAACGTTTTCGCGAACCATAGTAGGGCCTGGAGTCATAATTAAAGGTATCATAAATAATCCCTCCTAAACATTGTATATATTTGAAAAATATCTATATCTTTTTAACATAGATGCAAGTGGCATACCAAGTACAAATCCAATTACTATTTGAGTAATATTACCAGGAATATTTGCAATAGGAGCTAAAACATTACCTAAAAGGAATATTTCACCTATATAATAAACAGCTATCATTAAAGCTCCACCTACGAAAATGCCAAGTGAATTATATAAAAATGATTTTCCTTGTTTTCCCGCCATATATGCTATACTTCCACATATATAAGCCATAATTCCTTTTCCGATAAAGGTGATTACTGCATAATGTGCATATCCACTGAAAATATCAAATATAGCCATACCAAATGCAGCTGCTATAAATCCTCTTTTAGGTCCAAATACAATTGCAGCTACAAATAGCATTACATTGCCTAAATGAATAAGTCCTCCTCCTGCTGCAATTGGTAGAGTTATTTTTACAAATGAAGTAAAAACAAAAACAAGTGCTATTAAAAGTGAACACACTACTAATTCATAAACCTTTGAATAAGTTTGCTTATTTTTATTTTCAGTAAGTATTTTTTCCTGAGCCATAAGTTTTCCCCCTTTTCAGTAAAATGTACCCATACATTTTATGATATTATTACGATACAAATATTATAAAGAAAAAAATGTCATAGTCAATAAAAATATACATTTAAATTGTTTAAACTTTTCTAAGATAGGTATAATAATTAATTAGTGAATAAATTATTTAAAAATGTTAATTTAATAAGTTTACACTTGCATGTTTTACTTATAAGTGGCATACTTAACAAGTGTGTATGAAAAGATAATAAAAAAATTAAATATAGATGACCCTATAAAAAGTGAGGAATAAGAATGGAAAATATAAACTTTAATGAATTAGGATTAAATGAGGATGTGCTTAAGGCGATAGAGGCCATGAATTATACAGTCCCATCAAAAATACAAGAAAAGGCTATACCAGTTATAATGGAAGGTCATGATATTATAGGAAAGGCGCAAACAGGAACAGGAAAAACTCTTGCTTTTGCAGCTCCTATATTAAGTGGGATAGAAAGAGAAAAAAATAAAATAAAGGCGCTAGTTTTAGCACCAACTAGAGAACTTGCTCTTCAAGTAAATGAAGAAGTTAAAAGACTTTCAAGTTTTACAAAAATAAAATCTTTAACTGTTTACGGTGGAGATTCAATAGATAGACAAATAAGAGAAATAAGAAGAGGAGTAGACTTTGTAGTTGGAACTCCAGGTAGAGTACTAGATCTTATGAGAAAAAAGGTTATCAACCTTTCAGATCTTCAATATCTTGTTTTAGATGAAGCAGACGAAATGCTTAATATGGGATTCATAGATGACATAGAAGAAGTAATGGTAAGTGCAAATCCGGATAGACAAACTCTTTTATTTTCAGCAACAATGCCAAATGCAATAAGAGACCTTTCTAAAAAATATATGAAATCAGATTCAATAAGCGTTCAAGTAGAATCTAAAAGTAAAACTGCAACAACAGTAAAACAATATTTTTATGAAGTAAGACGTGATCAAAAATTTGAAGCGCTATGTAGAATACTTGATGCTACAAATATGCAATCAGCAATTATTTTCTGTAAAACTAAAAAAGGCGTTGACGAATTAGTTGAAGGAATGCAAAAAAGAGATTACAGCGTTGAAGGTATGCACGGTGATATGACTCAAGCTCATAGAACAAATACTCTTAGAAAATTTAAAGAAGGAAGTCTTAAAATACTAGTTGCTACAGACGTTGCAGCTAGAGGAATAGACGTTGAGAATCTTTCACATGTTGTAAACTACGATCTTCCACAAGATACTGAAAGCTATATACACAGAATAGGTAGAACAGGAAGAGCTGGAAACGAAGGAGTAGCTTTAAGTATTATAAACTCTAAGGAATTTAGAAGAATTAGGGATATTGAAAGAGAAACTAAAGGAAAAATAGAAAAAGCTACAGTTCCTACTGTAGAAGATATTTTTGCTACAAAAAGTGAAAAGTTAGTTGAATCAGTTAAAAAACAATTTGAAAATGAAGAATATAAAAAGTTTATACCTGCTATAGAAGCTTTAGCAGAAGAAAAGTCACCTATTGAAATTGCAGCTGCAATTATGAATAGTATATATGAAAAAGAAGTTTCATTTGATAGTAATAAAGACTTTAATGAAGTTTCTGGAGATAGACGTGAAGGTGGAAGAGACAGAGATAGAGATAGACAAGGAAATAGAATGCGTGGAAGAGACAAGGATAAAGGATATGTTAGATTATTTGTTTCTGTAGGAAGAAAAGACAACATAAATCCATCAGCGCTTTTAAGATTCTTTGCAGATAAAGCGAAAATAACAAAAAAAGAAATTGGAGCTATTGATGTATTTGAAAAATTTAGCTTTGTAAATACAAGTGATGTTGCTAAAAATAAAATACTAAAAGCTTGTCAAGGTAAAAAATTAGATTCAAGAACAGTTAGAATTGAAGTAGCAAACTCAAAATAATATAGTCCTTGTGTAATGAAAGAGACAACTTTAGGTTATATTTTATCTAAATCATAACTTATTGGAGGTCTCTTTTTGTTATAATATATAAAATTACATTTTGAAAGGACATAATATATGAAAAAAATAAAAATATTAGCTATAGTAGTAACTTTGTTAGTGTTATTTTTAGGATTTAAATTTATTTTTTCTGATTACTCAATATATAGATTTTCTGTATCTAAAGAAACAAGACTAAAATACTTAAATACTGTTGATAAGGTAAGTAGTAACAAAGCTCAGATAAATTGGAGAGAAGTTTTAGCTATTGATGCAGTAATTAATTATGGAAAAGTAGATACTGCAACTGAAAAAAATATAGAAAATATTGCAGAAAGATTTTTAGTAGAAGACAATAATACATATAAAGTAGCTACTATGGAAAGTGTTATGGAAAGCTTTTCAAAAGATAAAAGAGATGTAAAAAAAGCAAATACTTATTTAAAAGTAATAAACAAAAAAAGAGATGAAGAACTTGAAGGTAAAAGTGAACTTTCAAAAAGAAAACTAGAGTTTATAAATTCTATTAAAGATGAGGCAATTAAAACATATAAAGAAACAGGGATTCTTCCTTCAGTTATTATTGGACAAGCAGCCCTAGAGTCTAATTGGGGAAGGTCAGAACTTGCTAGTAAATATAAAAATTTATTTGGTATAAAGGCTGATTCTTCATGGAAGGGAGAAAAAATAAACCTTTCTACATCAGAATATTATAATATTAAAATAAAAGATGAGTTTAGAGTATATACTAATGTTAAAGATTCTATAAAAGACTTTGGGAAGTTTTTGACTACAAATCCTAGATATACTAAATCAGGTGTATTTAATAAAAAAACCTATAAAGAGCAAATAAAGGCAATTGAAAATGCAGGATATAGTACAATAGCAAATGAAAAAGGAGAAAAAATATACGCAAGTTATGTAACAGATATTATAATGTCTAATGACCTTCAGCTTATAGACTGGAGTCTTAATTAAACTAGGAGGCAAAGTTATGAGAAAAATAGGAACAATATCTTCAGCGCTAGGTTTTATTTATATAGGTGTAATATGGATAATATATCAAATGGATCAAGGACTTGCTTATGAGATTAACAAGTTTTGGCCAGCTATATTTATACTTATAGGAATAGAATTTATAATATCATCATTTGTAAAATCTAAAGAAGGGACTAGTTTTAACCTAATATGTATACTAGTAATAATAGCTTTAATAATTTCAAGTTTTATAATGAAAATGTCACTTTATGAATTTAATTTTGATGGATTTTACAGATACTTTGATTAGAGGTGATTTTATGAAAGGTGAAAGCTTAGTAATTAATTTTCTTTGTTCTTTAATCCCTGGAGTTGGGTTTATGTATAATGGTCTTTATAAAAAAGGTATATCTTTTTTAGTTTTATGGTTTTTAATAATAAAATTTGATCATTTTTTAGGACTTAGTCTTTTTAGTCCAATAATACTTATTCCTATATGGTTTTATTGTTTCTTTAAAACATTTGATGTTAATAGAAAAGTTAGAAAAGGTGAATATGTAGAGGATAATTTTTTATTTTCAAATGCAAATGAAAAATATAATATAAAAGGTAATTCGTCAATGTATATTGGTATAGCTTTAGTAGTAATTGGAGCTTTAAGCATATTATCTAACTTACTTAAAGACCTTAATATAGACTTTAATATTATGCATTATATAGGACCTTACTTTGTACCACTTATATTTATAATTATAGGAATATATGTACTTTTAACTGGCTTTAGAAAAAAATAAAAAGAAAAACTAAAGCTAGTTTTTCTTTTTATTTTTGTTTTTGTCAGATGATTTAGAGTCGAGTATATAACCTACAAAGATAACAGCTGCTGACATCATTATAACTTTAACAATAATGTTTGGAGTAATAGAAGGTGCTGTTATAATCGTTAAAGTAGAGTATATAATTGCGAAAAATATATTAAGATATAAAAATCTCATTTTATACAAACCTCCTTAAAATAAGGTTGATAATTATATTTTACCCAGTTAAATAAATAATACACTAAAATTGAATTAATTAATATGAGCAAAAATTCCCACTATATATAAATAAATATAACATTGATTTTTAAATTATGCTGTGGTAATATTTATTTGATAGCTTGAACTAGTACAAAAGTGCTAGGAAGGATGGCTATATAATACCAAATAGGGTAATATACGATGCCTTCCTTGAGGGAAAGGCATTTTTTGTACCTTTAATCTAGTCCAGTGAGGCTAAGAAGGAGGCGTTAGGTAAATGTTAAAAGGTAAACATCTTATTGATCCAATGGATTTTTCACTAGAGGAATTAGAGGAAATCTTTGGATTATCCGATCAAATTGTTTCAAATCCAGAAAAATTCTTAGACGTATGCAAAGGGAAATTACTTGCTACTTTATTTTATGAACCAAGTACAAGAACAAGATTTAGCTTTGAAGCGGCTATGCTTAGACTTGGGGGGCAGGTAATAGGTTTTTCAGAACCAAATTCATCATCAACTTCAAAAGGTGAAACTATAGCTGATACAATTAAAACTGTAGCTTGTTACGCAGATATTGCTGTAATGAGACATCCAAAAGAAGGAGCACCTAGAGTTGCTTCGATGGCTACAGATATGCCTGTTATAAATGCAGGAGATGGAGGACATCAGCATCCAACTCAAACTCTTACAGACCTTCTTACAATAAGAGCTGCTAAGGGAAAATTAACAGGACAAAAAATTGGGCTTTGTGGAGACCTTATGTTTGGAAGAACTGTACACTCCCTTATAAAAGCATTGTCAAGATACCCAGAAAATGAATTTATTCTAATATCACCAAAAGAATTACAAATTCCAAGTTATATTAAAAAAGAAGTTTTAGAAAAAAATAATATTAAGTACAAAGAAGTAGAAAGACTAGAAGATGTTATAGGAGAATTAGATATTCTTTACATGACTAGAGTACAAAGAGAAAGATTCTTTAACGAAGAAGATTATGTAAGATTAAAAGATAGCTACATTTTAGATAATTCAAAAATGGAAATGGCTTCAGAAAATCTTATAGTTATGCATCCACTACCAAGAGTAAATGAAATTGCAAGTGAGGTAGATACAGACCCTAGAGCTTGGTACTTTAAGCAAGCTAAATATGGAATGTATGTAAGAATGGCGTTAATATGCAAATTACTGGGGGTGGCGTAATGGTAACTATTAATCCAATTCAAAAAGGAATAGTAATAGATCATATAAAGGCTGGTTATGGAATTAAAATATTTAATTACCTAGGACTTGAAAACGTAGATTTTACAGTAGCCTTAATAATGAATGCAGAAAGTAGTAAGAAAGGTAAAAAGGATATTATAAAAATAGAAAACGAAATAGACCTTGACCTTACAGTTTTAGGGCTTATGGATCCTAATCTTACTATAAACATAATAGAAAATGAAGTTATTACTGAAAAAATAAACCTAAAGCTTCCAGAGAAAGTGGAAAACATAATTAAATGTAAAAACCCTAGATGTGTAACCTCAATCGAAAGAGGAATAAACAATATATTTACATTAGTTAGCGAGGAAAAGGAAGAATACAAGTGTATATACTGTGATGAAATATACACTGTTTCGGAGGTATAAAAATGGAACTTCTAATAAAAAACACGAGAATTGTAGATTCGAAATTAGACTTTAATGGTGATGTATACATAAAAAATGGGGTTATTGAAACAATAGGAAATAATTTAAATGCTAATTGTGAAATAATTAATGGGGAAGGGCTTGTGCTTCTTCCCTCATTTACAGACCTTCATTGCCACTTTAGATTTCCGGGAATCACTTATAAAGAAGATATGTTATCAGGAAGTTTAGCCGCTGTAAAAGGTGGTTATACAGCAGTAAATTTAATGGGAAATACAAAACCTATATGTAGTACAAATGAGGTTTTAAAAACAGTATTAGATGAAGCTGAAAAAGTAGGGCTTTTAAATGTTCATCAAGTTGTATCAATTACAAAAAACTTTGATGGTGAAACTTTAGATCACCTAGATGAAATAAAATATCCAATAAGATTTATATCAGATGATGGTAAAGGAATTAATAAAAGTAAAGTAATGCTAGATGCTATGCTTAAGGCAAAGTCTATGGGACTTATTGTTATGAGCCATGTTGAGCATACAGAGCTTGTTAAAATAGATACTAGATTGTCAGAAAACATAATGACATCAAGAGATATTTCTCTTGCAAGACATACAGGGTGTCACTTACATGTTTGTCATGTAAGCACAAAAGAAGCTATGGAAGATATAATACAGGCTAAAAAAAGAGGAGATATGGTAACTTGCGAAGTTGCACCTCACCACATAGCTTTAACAAAAGATGAAAATGACTATAGAGTTAATCCTCCAATAAGAGATAAAGAGGATGTTAACTTTTTAATAGATGCAATAAAAAACGGTTATGTAGATGCTATAGCAACTGACCATGCTCCACACTCTAAAGAAGATAAGGAAAATGGAGCTCCAGGGCTTTCAGGAATCGAAACAGCATTTTCAGTATGCTATACAAAGCTTGTAAAAGAAGGACATATAAGTCTTAATAAGCTAGTTGAAATTATGTCTGAAAAACCAGCAAAATTAATGGGGTTAAATTCAGGAGAAATTAAACTTAAAAATGCAGCGGATTTAGTACTAGTAGATTTAAACAAAGAAGTAAAAATAGATTCTGAAAAGTTTAAGTCAAAGGGAAAAAATACACCTTTCCATGGTAAAACATTTACAGGTGAGGTAGCAGTTACAATTAAAGACGGAAAAGTGGTATACAGAAGGGAGCAATAAGATGATTATAGATAGATTATTTGAAAGCGTAGAAAAAGATGGACATGTTTGTTTAGGACTTGATACAGATTTAGATTATATACCAAAAGAATTTTTAAATAGATTTAATAATATAGAAGATGCAATATTTAACTTTAATAAAGAAATAATAGATGCAACATTAGATACAGTTTCATGTTATAAAGTTCAAATAGCTTACTATGAAGCTTATGGCATAAAAGGTATGATAGCTTATAAAAATACATTAGCTTATATTAGAGAAAAAGGAAAAATAGTTATAGCTGATATAAAAAGAGGAGATATTTCAAATACTGCTAAAATGTATGCAAAGGCACACTTTGAGGGAGATTTTGAAAGTGATTTTATAACACTTAGCCCATATATGGGACTAGATAGTATAGAGCCTTATCTTGATTATGTAAAAAATAAAGAAAAAGGATTATTCTTACTTGTTAGAACATCAAATAGTGGTGCTAAGGATATTCAATATATAAGAAATGAAAATGGAAACAGAATATATGAAGTTGTAGGGGACAAGTTAAATACACTAGGGGAAGAATACTTAGGAAATTGTGGATACAGCTCAATAGGTGGAGTTGTAGGATGTACACATAGAGATGAATCAGTAAGAGTTAGAAAAATACTTGATAAAATGTTTTTCCTAGTACCAGGCTATGGAGCACAAGGTGGAACAGCAAAAGATGTTGCTCTTACATTAAAAGATGGAAATGGCGCAGTTGTAAACTCATCAAGAGGTATACTTCTTGCATATAAAAAGCATGAAGACGGAGAAAAAGATTTTGCAAGATATGCTAGAGAAGAAGCTATTAGAATGAGGGAGGATATAAGAAATGCCATTGAGTTATACTAAATCAAAAGTTTTAAGTAATAAACATGTAGTAGATAATATTTATTTAATGGAAGTAGAATTAGATGCTAATGTTAAAGCAGGTCAGTTTTATATGTTAAGAGGCTGGGGAATAGAGCCTATACTTCCAAGACCAATAAGTATAAATGATTACAAAAAAGGAGTTATATCATTTTTATACATGGTAGTAGGAAGTGGAACAGAACATCTTAAAAACCTAAAGGAAAATGATAAAATAGAGCTTTTAGGACCACTTGGAAACGGATTCCCTATAGAGAAATTAACAGGAAAAGTTGCAGTAGTTGCAGGGGGAATTGGTATAGCTCCATTTTTACATACAGCAAAACAGTTAAATGCTGAAAAAATAGATGTTTATTGTGGATTTAGAGATAATATTTACGGAATAGATGAACTTAAAACAATAGTAAGTGAGGTTATTGTTGCAACAGATTCAGGAAAAGAAGGACACAAAGGTCTTGTAATAGATTTATTTGATCCTAAAAAATATGATGCTGTACTAACATGTGGACCAGAAATAATGATGAAAAAAGTTGCTAAAATGTGTGAGAAGGCAAATGTAGATTGTTATGTTTCAATGGAAAATCACATGGCATGTGGAATAGGTGCTTGTCTTGTATGTACATGTAAAACTAAAAATGGTAATAAAAGAGCATGTAAAGAAGGACCAGTATTTTTAAGTAGGGATGTGATTTTCGATGAATAGTAAGGTTTTAATAAATGGAATAGAATTTAAAAATCCAGTAATAACAGCATCAGGAACATTTGGGTTTGGAGAAGAGTATGGTGAAATCTATGATGTTTCAAAGCTTGGAGGAATATCATCTAAAGGTCTTACTTTAAATGAAAGACAAGGAAATGATGGCCCTAGAGTTTTTGAAACAAGATCTGGAATGATAAACAGCGTTGGTCTTCAAAATCCAGGAATAGATGCTTTTATAAATACAGAGCTTCCTAAAATGAAAAAAATAGGAACTAGAATACTTGCTAATCTAGGTGGAGCAACTATTGAAGACTATGTAAATGGTGCAATAAAGCTTAGTGAAACAGATGTTGACATAATAGAACTTAACATATCATGTCCAAATGTTAAATGTGGCGGTATGGCTCTTGGAATAAAAGCAGAAACAGCAGCTGAGGTTGTAAAAGAAGTTAAAGCAGTTTCTAAAAAGCCTTTAATGGTAAAACTTTCTCCAAATGCAGAAAGTATAGTAAAAGTTGCAATGGCTTGTGAGGAAGCTGGTGCTGATTCGTTATCACTTGTAAATACTTTTAAGTCAATGGCAATAGATATAAGAAGTAAAAAACCTGTGTTTAAAAATACATTTGCAGGGCTTTCAGGTCCTGCTATAAAGCCTATAGCTTTAGCTATGGTATATGAAGTTTCAGCAAATGTAGATATACCTGTTATAGGAATGGGTGGAATTACAACATGGCAAGATGCTATAGAGTTTATAATGGCAGGTTCTACTGCAATTCAAGTAGGAACAGCTAATTTTATAAAACCAGATATTGCACTTGATATTGTTAATGGAATAGAAGAATATATGGCTAAAGAAGGAATAAAAAGTTTAGAAGAAATTAAAGGAATAGCTAGGGGGTAAAATATTATGAGTACAATTGAAATATTAAAAGAAGTAGGAGCATTATTAGAAGGACACTTTTTACTATCATCAGGAAGACACAGTGATAAATACTGTCAATGTGCAAAACTACTTATGTATCCAGATAAAGCAGAAAAAGTATTAGCTACAGTTGTAGAACAAATTAAAGACATAGATGTAGATGTTGTTGTAGGACCTGCTATGGGTGGAGTTGTTGTATCATATGAAATGGGAAGACAACTTGGAAAAAGAACAATATTTACTGAAAGAGAAAATGGTGTTATGACACTAAGAAGAGGCTTTGAAATTGCTAAAGGTGAAAAAGTTATAATTACAGAAGATGTTGTAACTACAGGTAAATCTTTTAATGAAGCAATTGAAGCTGTTAGAAAAGCTGGTGGAGAAGTTGTTGCTATAGCTTGTATAGTAGATAGAAGAGCAGAAGGTGTTGAGTTTGATCTACCACTATATAGTGCTATAAAACTTGATGTTAAATCATATGATGCTAATGAGTGTCCACTTTGTAAAGAAGGAACTCCATACATTAAACCAGGAAGTAGAAATATAAAGTAGTAAAATAATGTAGAATAATATAAAATATTAGGAGATAGATATTATCTATCTCTTAATTTTTTGTAAGAAGGTGAAAGTATGTTTAAAGATGAAATGACTCCTAAAGAAAGAAGTAGAGCATATTTTAGTGGGAAAGAAGTTGATAGACTTCCATGTTCTTTAGCTCTTGGGGAAACAGCTACTTCTCTTTTTAATATAAACCAAAAAGATTACTATTTCTCACCTGAAATTATGGCGCAAGTTGAAGTAGAAACAGATAAATTGTTTGGAGCAGACTCATGTGGAGGAAAAATAGGACTTTTAGGTATGGGGGAAGCACTTGGAAGTGAAATTGAATACTCAGATGATAATTTAGCTTACTTAAAAAATCCTATATTAAAATCCTATGATATGTTAGATAGTTTGCATTTACCAGACCCTTATAAAGATGGAAGACTTCCTTTAGTATTAAAAACACTTGATATATTAACTAAAAAGCTTGGAGATAAAAAAGATATAGGTCTTAATATGGGAGGTCCTTTAAGTGTTGCCTCTACTTTAAGAGGAACAAAGGAAATGCTTAAAGATTTTAGAAAAAATCCTGAAAATATACATAAACTACTAGCGTTTTCGGTAGAGTGTAACTTAGAGTATATAAAAGTTGTTTATAATAACTTTGGAATAGTTCCAAGTATAGCAGAGCCACTAGCTTCACTAAATCTTATAAGTCCAAAAATGTTTAATGATTATGCTGCTAAATATTTAAAAATGCAGTTAGATGGAATAAAGAAAATAACAGGAAGTTCAACAGGACTACATATATGTGGAAAAACAAAGGCTATATGGAATGATATTGCAAATATAGGTTTCTCAAGTTTTAGTTTGGATAATTGTGAAGATATGGAAGAATTAAAACATGAAGTTGGAGATAAAATAGTTATATCAGGAAATATTGATCCTGTTGAAATAATTAAAAATGGTAGCGTAGAAGATATAGAAAGAGAAACTCTTAATTGTATTATGAAATCAATAGATAGTAAAAAAGGATATACTGTGTGTCCTGGATGTCAAATTCCTAAGTATACACCTGAGGAAAATATACATGCTATTATAGATACAGTTAGAAAATATACAAAAGGTGCTGTGCTAGGAAAAAAGTTAAATTAAGTGTTGCAAAAGAGCATAAAGTATGATAATTTATATGTACACAAATAAATTTTAAAAAGATCTAGTACTCGTATATGCTCGATAATACGGATTGAGCGTCTCTACCGGAAGGCCGTAAATCTTCCGACTATGAGTGAAGGTTAAATATACATTTGTATATTTATTAATTGTGCTTGTTTTAGCTCGATTGCTTCGCTTGTAGTGAAGAGTCAGAGCTTTTTTTAATTCCCCAATATTTGTGCTTTGTGCTTTTAAAAAATCATTATCGGTATTTATTCTTTACTTTTGAATTCGAGTAAAGAACCTAGCCTTAGTAAATTCTAAGGCTAGAGAAAATTTTCTTAAATGATTTATAATGGAGTTTCTCAGCAGAAGCTAATGTGTTTAGATACTATTATTGCTTTATTTTTAGTTGTGCAAGCCAAATCAACTTTAAAATATAAGCAGTAAATATATTGGAGGTCAGGGCCCAATATATTCTTAGATAGTTTCAGGAACGGAAAATACATTGGCCCTCTGCTTAATTATATTTTATCGTAATTTTTTCAAGCTAATTAATATTTATATAAATTGTAATATATTAAAAGGACTCATGAACTAAGGAGGACGAAGATGAATAAGGAACTAGTACTTATAGTAGACTTTGGAGGACAATATAACCAGTTAATAGCTAGAAGAGTAAGAGAAGCTGGGGTGTATTGTGAAATAATTCCATATAAAAAATCCCTAGAAATTATAGAAGAGAGAAAACCAAATGGTATTATATTTACAGGTGGACCAAATAGTGTATACAAAGAAGATTCACCGTTAATAGACAAAAAAATATTTGAGCTTAACATTCCTGTACTTGGAATATGCTATGGCGATCAACTTATAGCACATGTTCTAGGAGGAAGTGTAGAAGCTGCGTCATATAGAGAGTATGGAAATACAAAAATAAAGTTTGATACAACGTCACCTATATTTAAAGGTATAGAAGAAACTGCAGAAGTTTTCATGAGTCATACTGATCATATAGTAAATCTTCCAGAAGGATTTAAAAGCATTGCTTGGACAGACAGCTGTCAAAATGCATCTATGTCAAATGAAGAAAAGAAAATCTATGGTATTCAATTTCACCCAGAAGTTAAACATTCACAATACGGTCAAGACATTCTAAAAAACTTTTTATTTGAAGTATGTAATTTAAATGGAGACTGGTCTATGTCTTCATTTGTAGACGACAAAGTTAAAGAAATAAAAGACTTAGTTGGAGACAAGAAAGTTATATGTGCATTATCAGGAGGAGTAGATTCATCAGTTGCAGCGGTTCTAGTTCACAAAGCAATAGGTAAAAACCTAACTTGTATATTTGTTGATCACGGACTACTTAGAAAAGATGAAGAAAAAGAGGTTTATAAAACATTTAAAGAAAAGTTTGATATGAACCTTATAATGGTAGATGCTAGAGAAAGATTTTTAAATAATCTAAAAGGCATAGAAGAACCAGAAGCTAAGAGAAAAGTAATTGGTGAAGAGTTTATTAGAGTATTTGAAGAAGAAGCTAATAAATTAGAGGGAATAGATTATCTAGTTCAAGGAACAATTTATCCTGACATAGTTGAAAGTGGTACAGAAACATCATCAACTATAAAAAGTCATCACAATGTTGGAGGACTTCCAGAGGATATTCAATTTAAACTAATTGAACCTTTAAGAGAACTATTTAAAGATGAAGTTAGAGAAGTTGGACGCCAAATGTCAGTTCCAGAAGAAGTAGTTTCAAGACAGCCATTCCCAGGACCAGGGCTTGGTATAAGAATTCTAGGTGAGGTAACTCAAGATAAGCTAGATATTCTAAAAGATGCTGATGCAATACTTAGAGAAGAAGTTAAAAATGCAGGTCTTGATAAAGAAATATGGCAATACTTTGCTGTACTACCAAACATAAAAAGCGTTGGGGTTATGGGAGATGAAAGAACATATTCACATGCAATAGTTTTAAGAGCTGTTGAAAGTGTTGATGGAATGACATCAGAATGGTTTAGAGTGCCATATGATGTTCTTCAAAAAATATCATCAAGAATAGTAAACGAAGTTAAAGGTATAAACAGAATAGTTTATGATATAACTAGTAAACCACCAGCAACTATTGAGTGGGAATAAAACATACAAAGTCTATAATCCTTTTAAAATAGGGATTATGGACTTTTTTTTAATATTATATAAAAAATGTTAATTTAAAGTGTATAATTATTAAAAAATACGAAGGAATAAAGGGAAATATAGTTAATTATTCGTTATATATATAGGGGAGATTGATTTTTATAAAAATTTGCTTTATTTCTATAGAATAACGTGTAAGTTTGTGTTATTATTTTCCTATAAGTAAGAGAATTTTAGGAGGGCTAAAATATATGAAACAAGATATGATTGTTATTTTAGATTTAGGAAGTAGTGATAATACTACTTTAGCAAGAGATATTCGTAATTTAGGGGTTTATAGCGAAATTTATCCACATGACATAACAATAGATGAGCTTAAAAAAATGCCTAATGTAAAAGGAATTATTATTAATGGTGGAGAAAATAATGTAATCGATGGACAAGCTATTGATGTATGTCCAGAACTTTATAATTCAGATTACCCAATGTTAGCTGTAAATCACAAACTAGCTAAGTGTGAATCTCTAACAGCATGGCCAGAGGATAAAGAAGAATCAAATAAAGTATTAAAAAACTTTGTTTTTAACACTTGTGCTTCAGAAGCTAACTGGAATGTTAAAAACTTTATTGCTGATCAAATACAAATTATAAAAGAGCAAGTAGGAGATCGTAAAGTACTTTTAGCTTTATCAGGTGGAGTAGATAGTTCAGTAGTTGCAGCACTTCTTTTAAAAGCTATAGGTAAACAATTAGTGTGTGTACATGTAAACCATGGTTTAATGAGAAAAGGTGAATCAGAAAGTGTTGTTGAAGTATTTAAAAATCAATTAAATGCTAACCTTGTTTATGTAGATGCTAGTGAAAGATTTTTAGGAAAATTAGCAAATGTTAATGATCCAGAAGAAAAGAGAAAAATAATTGGTGCAGAATTTATAAGAGTATTTGAAGAAGAAGCACATAAATTAGAAGGTATAGACTTTTTAGCTCAAGGAACTATATATCCTGATATTATAGAAAGTGGAACAAAAACAGCTAAGGTTGTTAAATCACATCATAATGTAGGGGGACTACCTGAAGACCTACAATTCTCATTAGTTGAGCCACTACGTCAATTATTTAAAGATGAAGTAAGACAATGTGGATTAGAGCTTGGTCTACCAGACGAAATGGTATTCCGTCAACCATTCCCAGGACCAGGACTTGGAGTTAGATGTTTAGGCGCAATTACAAAAGAAAGATTAGAAGCTGTTCGTGAAGCTGATGCTATACTTAGAGAAGAGTTTAAAAATGCAGGACTTGATAAAACAGTATGGCAATACTTTACAGTAGTTCCTGATTTTAAATCAGTAGGTGTAAGAGATCATGATAGAACATTTGAATACCCAGTAATAATTCGTGCAGTAAATACAATTGATGCTATGACAGCATCTGTTGAGCAAATAGATTGGCCAATACTTCTTAAAATTACAGATCGTATACTAAAAGAAGTTAAAAATGTGAACCGTGTTTGCTATGACTTATCACCAAAGCCATGTGCAACAATAGAATGGGAATAAAATTATAAACTACACTCTTTTTGGTAATAATTTTAATAATATTACCAAAAGGAGTGTTTTTGTTTTGAAAAGGAAATCTTTAAAAAAGATTATTTTTATTTTTACATCTATTGCTATTATATTTATGGTTCAAATATATTTTCAAAGTAATAAAACCTATGAGGTTTTAAAAAGAAGTGATACAGGAAAAGTATTTTACCAAATGCTTGGAGAGAAAAAAGCTGTTTACTCCTATGATAAATTACTAGGAAAAAACAAAATGCTATTTGAAATTGGGGAAAAGTATACATATGTAGATGAAAATATAGGGGTTTATTACAAACACTATGATGAAAATAAAGAACAAAGTGGAATTTATATTTATAGTGATAATGAAGAAAATCTAATTCTAAAATACTATAAGCCAATTAGTGAAATTTTTAAAACAGGTAATGAGATTTTATTTATATGTGAAAATGAAAATAAAAAGCTAATAGGTATATACAATTTAGATTCTAAAACATTAGTTACAAAGGAAATAGGTTTACTTAATAGTAGGTATTTAAGTATTTATGATATAGCAATTAAAGATAAAAATACTTTAATCTACTCAAAAAAATTAACAAATCAAGAAACAAATATTACTTCTTATAGCTTAATAAAGTATAATATAAGTGAGAGGAAAGAAGAAGTTATTTTTGAAGGTTTAGGAAATATAGTATCACCTAGTATTTCTCCTAAAAGTGATAAGGTAGCTTACATAAAAAAAGATAAAAGTATATATAATTTATATATTTATGATTTTGTTACTAAAGAAAATAAATTTATTAATATTCAAGGTGGAATAGTTAAAAATAGTATAGTATGGTCTGAAAATGGTGAAAAGCTACTTTGCATTACAGATGAAAATAGCCAGCAAAATACACTTAAGCTTTTGAATATAAAAGAAAACACTATTAAAAATTATGATAGTTTATATACTGGGGTTTTCACAGGAGAAAATATTATAGCAGCAAGATATAGTATAACTGATAATATCCAGTATATTTATTACATTAATACAGAAACAAACGAAAAAAATATAATATATTCTTTTTACGAAAAAAGTATTTACTCAAGAGGAGTTAAAGTAAAAGAATATATTGAAATATAAGGGGGGATACTATGATAAAAGCTGTATTATTTGATTTAGATGGAACATTACTTGATACTAATAGATTGATTCTAGAATCTTTTAAGTATACGTTTAAAAAACACTTAAATATTAATGTTAATGATGAGGAGATTATAAAGTATTTTGGTGAGCCGCTTAAAACAACACTAGAAAGATACTCTAGGGAAAAACTTCAAGATATGTTTGAAACATATATAAAGTTTAACTTTGACAAACATGATGAAATGACTACTATAATGGATGGAGTGGAAGAAACATTAAAACAGTTAAATGAAATAGGAGTAAAAACTGCTGTTGTTACGTCAAAAAGAGAGGTTATGGCAAGAAAAGGACTTAAGCTTTTTAATATTGAAAAATACTTTGAAACAGTTATAACTCCGGAAATGACAAACTCTCATAAGCCAGACCCGGATCCTATTTATAAAGCATGTGAAAATCTTTCCATATCTCCAATTGATGCTATAATGGTTGGAGATAGCAGTTTTGACATACTTTGTGGGAAAAATGCTGGATCTAAAACATGTCTTGTAAATTACACATTACTAGACAAAAATGAAATTAATAAATATAAACCAGACTATAGTGTGAACAAAATAGAGGATTTAGTAGATATTGTTAAGTGTTTTTAGAAAAATTTAAAAATAAAAATAATAATGTGAATTAAGTTTATTTGTATATGTAATACAAATGTATTTCATAAAAAAATAAAATCACTTATTACCACATATTAAGAGTTGTTATTAATAAACAAAAACATCAGATGATTTGTATAATATATTCTGAATATTCTATTTGACAAGGATGATAAGTGGATGATAATATGAACTCAAATATTAATGATTTTTTAACATTTTGAAAATACTTAGTATTTCTGCTGAGAAAGTTTGGGGAATCTTTCTAATTAGATTTATTAAGAGTAAAAAAATAAAAAAGCACAAAGCACAAAAAAGCTCTTATCTTTTATATTAGATTTCCCAAGAACTATTTTATTTTAGGGGGGAATTATATGAGTACACCTAATGCTCAAGCTAACAAATCATTTCTTGAAAAGGTTTTTAAACTTAAAGAAAATGGCACAAGTGTAAAAACAGAAATTTTAGCTGGTATTACAACATTTCTTACAATGGCCTATATTTTATTCATTAACCCAAACATACTAAAAATGGCGGGAATGAACTCAGCAGGTGCTGTAAGTGATGCTGCAGCTAATTTTACAACTGCTAACGACCCAGTAGTTGCATCTGTATTTATGGCTACTTGTGTTTCAGCAGCTGTTGGATGCGTTTTAATGGGACTATTTTCAAATCTACCTTTTGCACTAGCGCCAGGTATGGGGCTTAATGCATTCTTTACTTTTACTGTCGTATTAGGAATGGGACATACATGGCAAGAAGGTCTTGCTGCTGTGTTTATTTCAGGAGTAGTATTTTTTATAATATGTGTTACACCACTTTTAGATATTATGGTTAAAGCACTACCAAAAAATATAAAACTTGCAATAACAGGTGGTATAGGTTTATTTATTGCTCTTGTAGGTTTAAAATCAGGTGGGCTTATTATAGCTAATCCAGATACATTAGTTGGATTTGCAGATGTTACTCAGCCAGCAGTTTTATTAACTGTAATAGGTATAATAATAACAGCTATATTAATGGCTCTTAATGTTAAAGCATCAATGCTTCTAGGAATCGTAGCTACTACTTTAATAGGTATTCCAATGGGAATTACAAATACAAGTGTAGGAAATATATTTGCTATGCCTCCTGGAATGAGTGAAACATTTATGCAAATGGACTTTAAAGGTCTTTTAGGAGCAGGAGATAAAGGAATATTTGTTGCTATACTAAGTGTTATTATGGTAGTTATAACAATAACATTAGTTGATTTATTTGACTCAATAGGTACTTTAGTAGGAACTGCTAACAAAGCAGGACTTGTTAATAAAGATGGAACAGTTAAAAATATGAACAAAGCTATGATGGCTGCATCATTTGGTATAATTATAGGTTCAGTATGTGGTACTTCTACAATTAACACATATGTAGAGTCAAGTGCAGGTGTTGCACAAGGTGGTAGAACAGGACTTACATCTGTAACAGTTGGTATTTTATTTGTTGTAGCTATGTTCTTTACAGGTTTAGTAGGTATGGTTCCAGCTCAAGCAACTTCACCAGCTTTAGTTATAGTAGGAGTTTTAATGTTATCTGCTGTATCAGAAATAGACTTTAGCGACTTTACAGAAGCGGTACCAGTATTTTTCATAATTGCTATGATGCCATTTACTTATTCAATAGCTAATGGTATCTCAATAGGTTTAATACTATTACCTATAATGAAACTTGTAACAGGAAAAGGAAAGGAAGTTCATCCGGTTGTATATATTTTAGCAGTACTGTTTATACTAAGATATATTGCACTTCCACATTAAAAAAAGAGGCATTAGCCTCTTTTTTTATGCTCTTTATTAAATGGAAAACTTTCCGATAATAATAGTATTAATTATTTTAGGGAGTGAAAATTGTGGATTATATGAATGTTGATAATATAAATAGAATGATGAATTTATATATGATGAACTCTATAATGAATATAGGCATGGATAGCACAAAGGAAAGTTCTAACACACTAGGATCAAATTCTATTTTATTTGAGTATATATTAAAAAATATGATTGAACAAAATAGTTATGGAGAAAAAAGCAATTATCAAAATACTTATCATTGTACATGTTGTAGTAATAACGTTAATAAAAATTTAAATGTTAACACTACAAATTATGATAATGTAGGCAAAATAGACAATAAAGTAAATAATAAAATAGATAATAATGACTATACTCCTATAGGAAATTTTCATCCCCTTGGAAAAGCACCAACACTAAGTAGCAGAGATATAAATATATCTCCAAGAATAGATAGTGCTATAAAGGAAGCTTCAAGTAAATATGGGGTTGAAGAAAGTTTTGTAAGAGCCATTATAAAACAAGAATCTTCATTTAATCCAAACTGTACATCAAAAGCAGGTGCAAAGGGACTTATGCAGCTTATGGACTATAATTGTAAAGAATATGGAGTTAAAAATCCATATAATATAGAAGATAATATTAATGGTGGAGTAAAGTACATAAAAGAACTTTTAGATAAATTTAATGGAAATAAACAATTAGCATTATCTGCTTATAATGGTGGAATAACTAGAATGAGAAATAGAGGAGTAGATACTGTACAAGAAATTGTTAAAATGCCAAAGGAAACTAGTGATTATGTAACAAAAGTTATGGGATATTATAATCAGTACAAAGAAATTAAATATGTATAATTAGAGGTGATGTCTATGAAATACTCTTTAGTATTAGGTGGAGG
The DNA here is from genome assembly GCA_023389275.1 of Bacillota bacterium. GTDB lineage: Bacteria > Bacillota > Clostridia > Clostridiales > Caloramatoraceae > Clostridium_AB. The sequence continues at coordinate 125,424 of JAEWEN010000023.1, read as the reverse complement.
AGGCGCAAAGGGAAGCTATGAATTCGGCGTTTTTAAAGCCTTAATGGACATGAACATTGAAATAGATTCTGTATATGGAACTTCAATAGGAGCATTAAATGGTGCTATGATAGTTCAAGGAAGCATAGATAAAGCAGAAAAGCTTTGGAGTGAAATAACTGCAAAGGATATAATGGATATAGATGATAATATAAGCGATTTATTAGAAAAAGGGGGTATATCAAGCACTCTTGAATTTATGATACATGTTATAAATTCAAAAAGGGTAGATATTACTCCCTTTAAAAAATTATTAAATGAAGTTATAGATGAAAATGCTATAAGAGAATCTAAAATAGATTTTGGAATAGTAACATTTTTACTTGAGGACTTTAAGCCTGTGAAAATTAAAAAGTCAGAAATACCAGAGGGGAAACTTATCGATTATCTTGTAGCAAGTTCTGCACTTCCTGCATTTAAAAGCCATACAATAGATGATAAAACATTTTTAGATGGTGCATTTTGTGATAATGTACCTATATCACTAGCTATAAATGATAACTGTAAAAACATAATAGTTATAGACCTTGCAGCTCCTGGAATAATAGATAAGGTTAATACTAATGGGTTTAATATTGTTAAAATAGAAAATCCTCAAAATGTAAAGGGAACAACTTTAAGTTTTAATAGAGAAAATATTATATTTAATATGAACCTTGGATATTTAGACGGTAAAAAAGCATTTGATCATTTAATTGGATACGATTATTATTTTGAGAAAAATGGAAGTATACATGATTTTTTGGAGAAAAATATTTCGTCTTTAAAACTAAATGATATTAAAAAAATATATAAAGACTTTGGAATAGAAATAAATCCAAAGGATGTAGTAACTAGTAAACTAGTTTTAGATAGTATATCAGATACTTTAAAAAAACATGCTAAAGGAGATATAAATAAAAAGTCAATATTTATATCATCTCTTGAAATACTAGGTGAGTTTTTAGATATAGATAAATTTAAAGTTTATAAAATAGAAGATTTTTTCTGTGAAATAAAAGATAAAATAAACAAGGAATTTTCAAATATAAATGAAAAAGAGTATTTAGACTATATTAAAAATAGTGTATCATTAACAGGTGAGAAGGAAAAAATATCTTTCTTTGATTCAAATCTTAAAAAAAATCAATTATTAATGTATTTAAAAGCTCATATTTCAAATGATACATCTAATAGATTTAAAAGGTTTATATCAAAATTTTATCCAAGACTTTCAGTAGCTGTTGGAGTTTTATTATTTTTAAATAGAAAAAGATATATTTTATTTGATACAGGAGGAATTTATGGCAAAGGAAAGATTAGATAAGGTTTTAGCCAATATGGGTTATGGAACAAGAAAACAGGTTAAAGCTATAACAAAATCAGGAGAGGTAACTGTAAATGCAGTAGTTATAAAGGATTCATCTGTACATGTTGATCCTTATGAAGATGAAATAATAGTTTCAGGTGAAAAATTAATATATAAAAAATATGTTTATTTAATGATGAATAAGCCACCAGGAGTTATATCTGCAACAGAGGATAAACACTGTGATACTGTTATAGATATTCTTGAGCATGAAGACTATATATTTAATCCTGCACCAGTAGGAAGACTTGATAAAGATACAGAAGGTCTTCTTTTAATAACAAATGATGGAGAATTAAACCACAAACTATTATCTCCTAAAAAACATGTTCCTAAAAAATATTATGCTAAAATAGAAGGAAAAGTTGTAGATGAAGATATAGAAGCATTTAAAAATGGTGTTGTTTTAGAAGATGGATATAAAACACTTCCAGGAGAACTTACTATATTAGAATCAAGTGACATATCTGAAATAGAAGTTGTAATTTATGAAGGTAAATATCATCAGGTAAAAAGAATGTTTGAGTCTGTAGGAAAAAAGGTAATTTATCTTAAAAGACTTGAAATGGGACCTTTAAAACTTGATAGCACTTTAGAGCTTGGAGAGTATAGAGAGCTTACAGATGAAGAGGTAGAAGAGCTTTATAATTATACAAAGTAAATTAATTGACTTTATTAATTTAATCATGTAAAGTATTTAATGAAACAACTACTTTAAAATATGAGGTGGTATAATTTGAAACACTTTAGCAAGTTAAATAATGAAGAACTAGATTTTTTATTTGAAGCTATTTTATCCCTTGAAACAAAGGAAGAGTGCTATAAATTTTTTGAGGATTTATGTACTATAAATGAAATGGCCTCTATATCACAAAGAATGCAAGTTGCCCGTATGTTAGAGGAAAGAAAAACCTATATAGATATAGCTAAAAAAACAGGGGCAAGTACTGCAACTATTAGTAGAGTTAATAGATGTCTTAATTATGGAAGCGAAGGATATAAATTAGTTTTTGAAAAAATATATAAAGAAAAAAAATAGCGTTAAGTTATTCTTAACGCTATTTTTTATATAGTATTATATTTAATATGTTAATTTTAATATCTTATGTTAAATGCTATAATTATTTAAGATAAACCAGTTAAGGAGGAAATTATGATCGATTTAAATACACTTAATGAAAGCCAAAGGGAAGCAGTTGAAACCCTTAATGGGCCACTTTTAATACTTGCAGGAGCAGGTTCAGGTAAAACAAGAGTTTTAACTTATAGAATAGCTCACCTTATAGATAATGGTGTATACCCAGATAATATTTTAGCTATTACTTTTACAAATAAAGCTGCTAGGGAAATGAAGGAAAGAATAGAAGCTTTAGTAGGAGATAAGGCAAAAAGTATATGGATGGGAACCTTCCACTCAATATGTGTTAGGATTTTAAGACAACATATAGACAAAATAGGTTATGACAAATCATTTGTAATATACGATACATCAGATCAGGAAAAACTTATTAAAGAGTGTTTAAAAGAATTAAATATAGATGAAAAGCAAAACCCTCCTAAAAGTATATTAGGAAATATAGGTAGTTTAAAAGATAATTTAATAGATTGGGCTACTTTTAAAAGAGATAATTATAATAGTTTTGAAAAGAAAAACTTAGTAAATATATATGAAATGTATCAGAAAAAACTAGAAAGTAATAATGCCCTTGATTTTGATGACATTATTATGAAAACAGTTCAGATTTTAAAAGAAAATGATGAAGTTCTTTCTTATTACCATAGAAAATTTAATTATATATTAGTAGACGAGTATCAAGATACTAATGGAGCACAATATATGCTTATAAAAACACTTGCTGAAAAACATAAAAATTTATGTGTTGTAGGAGACGATGACCAGTCAATTTATGGCTGGAGAGGAGCAGATATTAGAAACATTCTTGATTTTGAAAAAGATTATGAAAATACTAAAGTTATTAAATTAGAGCAAAACTATAGATGTACTAAAAGTATATTAGAAGCAGCTAACTGTGTTATAGCAAATAATGAAAATAGAAAAAATAAAAGACTTTGGACAGAAAATGAAGCAGGAGATAATATTAAGTTTTTTAAAGGAAATACAGACAGAGACGAATCACAGTTTATAGCTGAAAAAATACTTTCACATATTAATGAAGGAAATACATATAGTGAGTGTGCTGTTTTATATAGAACAAATGCAATGAGCCGTATTATTGAAGAAAGTCTTATGAGATCTGGTGTTCCTTATAAATTAATAGGTGGTCAAAAGTTTTATGATAGAAGAGAAGTAAAAGACATTATAGCTTACCTTAGAGTTATTAATAATCCAGCTGATTCTATTAGTTTAAGTAGAATAGTAAATGTTCCTAAAAGAGGTATTGGTGATTCAAGTGTAGAAAAAGTTAGAGAGATGGCAAATCAAAATGATATAAGTTTATACTCTGCTATGCTTGATATAGAAGAAGCAGGTATTCTTACTAAAAGAGCAACTAATTCTATGGTTAAATTTATAAGTATGATGAATACTTTTATAATGAAAAAAGACGACATGACACCATCTGAAATAATTAAAGAGATAATTGACAAAACTGAATATATAGATGAACTTAAAAAAGAACAAGATAAAGACAAAGTAGATAGGGTTCAAAATGTACAAGAGTTTTATTCAGCAGCTGTTGAATTTGAAACAGGAGATGAAGAGGATAAAAGTCTTGCAGCATTTTTAGAGAAAATAGCACTTGTATCAGATCAAGATGGAATAGAAGATGATTCAAGAGTTACTTTAATGACACTTCACACTGCAAAGGGACTAGAGTTTCCAGTTGTATTTATAGCAGGATTTGAAGAAGGTATATTCCCTCATTTTAGAGCAGCTGAGGATAATGAAGAAATGGAAGAGGAAAGAAGACTTTGTTATGTTGGAATAACAAGAGCCAAGAAAAATCTTTATTTAACATGTGCAAGACAAAGACTTATGTTTGGAAGAACAACATGTAATGAGGTTTCATCATTTACAAGTGAAATTCCTGAAAATATTTTAGAGGATATAAGTCCAGTTCCAAAACAATCATTTAATAGGGTTTATTCACATGAAAATGCTCAGCCTAAAATAAAAGCAGAAAATAGAAGTATATCTTCAAAAATAGAAATGCCTAAAATGGAAAATAAAAAAATAAATAATACAGCTTCAAGTGAAGTAAAAGCTGGAGTTAAAATTAAACATAAGGTTTTTGGAAAAGGTCTTGTAATATCAACTAAACCTTTAGGATCTGATGTACAAGTAACTGTACATTTTGAAAATGCAGGACTTAAAAACCTACTTCTAGGTTCTAGTCCTATAGAGATACTTTAAGAGGTGATAATTTTGGATAATATAAAGCTTAAAATAGATGAGCTTCGCAGAGAAATTGAAAAACATAACCATAACTATTATGTTTTAGATAATCCTACAATTAGTGACTTTGAATATGATGCTTTAATGAGAGAACTTAAAAAATTAGAAGAAGAAAATCCACAGTATAAGTCAGATACTTCTCCAACTGTAAGAGTTGGAGGGGTAGCCCTTAAAGAGTTTAATCAAGTAACACATGTAGTTCCAATGATAAGTCTTCAAGATGTATTTGGGTTTGATGAGCTTCGTGATTTTGATAGACGTGTAAAAGAGGCTGTTGGAGAAGTAAATTACATAGTTGAACTTAAAATAGATGGACTTTCAGTGTCCCTTTTATATGAAAATGGTAAGTTTGTAAAAGGTGCAACTAGAGGAAATGGCGTAGTTGGAGAAGATGTTACTGAAAATTTAAAAACAATAAAAAGTATACCTCTTACAATAAATGATACAAATACTTTAGAAGTTAGAGGAGAGGTTTATATTCCTAAAAAAGACTTTGAAATATTAAATGTTCAAAGAGAGGAAAAAGGTGAAGCACTTTTTGCAAATCCAAGAAATGCAGCAGCAGGGTCTTTAAGACAATTAGATTCAAAAATAACAGCTGAAAGAAGACTAAATATTTTTGTTTTTAATATACAAAGATATAGTGGAAAACCTATATTAAGTCATGAAGAGGGATTAAATTATTTAAGTGATTTAGGATTTAAAGTAAGTCCTAATAGAAGTGTATGTAAAAATATTGATGAAGTAATAGAAGTAATTAAAAATATAGGAGAAACTAAAGGCAATCTGCCTTTTGAAATAGATGGTGCTGTTGTTAAGGTAGACGAAATAGAAAAACGTGAAATTCTAGGGTATACTGCTAAGTTTCCAAGATGGGCAGCTGCATATAAGTTTCCAGCTGAAAGAAAAACAACAAAACTTATAGATATTGAAGTTCAGGTTGGAAGAACAGGTGCAATTACGCCAACTGCAATTTTAGAGCCTGTTTTAGTTTCAGGAAGTACTGTATCAAGAGCTGCACTTCATAATGAAGACTATGTTAAGGAAAAGGATATAAGAATAGGAGATACTGTTGTTATACAAAAAGCAGGGGAAATTATACCAGAGGTTGTAGAGGTAGTTTTTGATAAAAGAGATGGAAGTGAAAAAGAATTTAAAATGCCATCAAATTGTCCAGCTTGTGGTGAAGAAGTTGTAAGACTTGAAGGCGAAGCTGCTGTTAAGTGTATAAATATAAGTTGTCCAGCTCAGCTTAAAAGAAATATAATCCATTTTGCATCTAGAGATGCTATGAATATAGAAGGAATGGGACCTAGAGTAATTGATCTTTTAATGGATAATAATTTACTAAATGATGCTGCTGATATTTATTATCTTAAAAAGGAAGATTTATTATCACTTCCAAGAATGGGAGAAAAATCAGTTAACAATTTATTAGAGTCTATTAATAAAACGAAGGATAATCATTTAAGCAAACTAATATTTGCATTAGGTATAAGATATATTGGATCTAAAGCTGCTAAAAATTTATGTGAAAAATTTAAATCTATAGATGAGATAAAAAATGCTAGTTATGAAGAATTAGTAAATGTTGATGAAATAGGAAGCAAAATGGCTGAAAGTATTGTAGACTTTTTTAAAGAAGATAAAAATATAAAGGTTTTAGAAAAACTTGAACTATCAGGTATTAATTTTCAAATAAAAGAAGAAAATCAATCAGAAAAAAGCACTGTATTTTCAGAGAAAACATTTGTATTAACAGGAACATTATCAAAGTATACAAGAAATGAAGCTAAAGAGGTCATAGAGTCTTTAGGAGGAAAAGTATCCTCAAGTGTATCTAAAAAAACATCATATTTACTAGCAGGAGAAGAAGCGGGAAGTAAGCTTAAAAAAGCTGAAGACCTAGGAGTTACTATTTTAAGTGAAGATGATTTTGAGGTGCTTATAAATGAAAAAACAAGGTAATTCACAGGGAATGCTAGTTAAAACTTTAGATTGTATTACCTTGCTGCTTATGATAATAACATTAGTAGTGGCTATTTTAACAACTTTAGTGGTATTTGGTATAGTATGGCATGAGAGCTTTTACAACTTTGTATTACTAGAGGTTTGTTTATCCCTAACTTTGTTTATGTGGGGGGTTACTTCAATAGTTAGTTTAACAGATAAAAAAGCAAAAAAACATGGATTTTATTCCATAATTTTAGGGTCTATATTAATAAGTTTTCTGTTTTTAGGAGTGTATTAAAAATAAAGCTAGTGATTAAAATAAAATTATTTTAATCACTAGCTTTTTTATATTAAGGAATAATATAGTAAAAACTTTAAAAAGTAACTAGTGTAATATCTTATTATATGTAAAAATAGGAAACGATTTCTAGAAATAAAATTTAGAATATTTATAAAATTACATTTTTACTTGATTTTATTATCAAAATAATATATAAATATATTATTACCCTAAAGAAAAATGTCGAAAAATGGATTTGCTTTAATCCCATTTATTACAAGTTAAAATGTATACAAAAATATTGTAAAATAATACAAGGTGATAGGAAACATAAATGAATTAATATAAACAATTATTAAAGAAAATAGAAAACCTTTACATTTTAACTCAAATATAGAAAAAAGTTTCTATAACTAATAAGCAAAAGCATTAAACTAAGGAGGAGAACTTATGTTACGTTACATTGGGCAAAGATTAGTAGCAAGTATTTTAACACTATTTATAGTTGTTACAGCTACATTTTTTCTAATAAGATCATTACCAGGAGGACCTTTCCAAGGTGAGAAAAACTACCCACCAGAGGTTATGGCAAGTATGGAAGCAAAATATGGTCTTAATAAACCTATTTCAGAGCAGTATGTTAGCTATATGGGAAATTTACTTAAAGGAGACCTTGGACCTTCATTAAAATATCAAGGTAGATCAGTAAACGACATCGTAGGATATTCATTTCCTGCATCAGCTAAGCTTGGAATAGTATCTATTATTGTTTCTGTATTAGTAGGAACATGGCTTGGAATAGTATCAGCATTAAATCAAGGAAAGTGGCAGGACAAACTCTGCATTGTAATTTCTACATTTGGAGTTACAGTACCAAGTTTTGTACTTGCAACGTTTTTAATATATATATTCTCACTACAATTACATCTTCTTCCTACAATAGGATTTAGCAAACCAATACATTATATTATGCCTGTTCTTGCACTAGGTGGATATTCAATGGCATTTATAGCAAGACTTTCAAGATCAAGTTTACTTGATGTTATTAGACAAGATTATATGAGAACAGCTAAAGCAAAAGGTTTATCAAAAAGAGTTATTACTTATAAGCACGCTTTAAAAAATTCACTTATACCAATAATAACTTATCTTGGACCATTAACTGCTGCAATTATAACAGGTAGCTTTGTTGTAGAGCAGATTTTTGGTATACCAGGACTTGGACGTGAGTTTGTAACTACAATAAACAATAGAGATTATACAGCTATTATGGGTATTACAGTATTTTACAGTGGATTGGTTATTGTTTGTAACTTTATAGTAGATATATTATATTCATTAGTTGACCCAAGAATAAAACTTGGTCAATAGGTTAAAGGAGGGACAAAAATGGAAGTAACAAAGGATAAATTCCAAAAAGTTGCTAAAGAAGATATAGCAAAACAAGAAGTAGTAAGACCTAGTGTAACCTATTGGCAAGATGCATGGAGAAGATTAAAGTCTAACAAGCTAGCATTAGGTGGTCTTATAATCGTAGCTTTAATGGTTGTATTTGTAGCAGTAGGACCAATGCTTTCACCATATTCATATTTTGAACAAAATTATGACATAACAAATCAAGGGCCAAGTGCTGCTCACTTATTTGGTACAGATCAGTTTGGACGTGACATACTAACAAGAGTTATGTATGGGGGTAGGATCTCTCTTACTATAGGATTTGTTGTTAGTGTACTTAACCTTGTTATAGGTGTTATTTATGGTGGTATTTCAGGTTATGTAGGTGGAAAAGTTGATGACATAATGATGAGAATAGTGGATATACTATACTCTATACCTATGATGATATATGTAATTCTTCTTATACTTGTTCTAGATGCAGGTATGGTTAGTATAATTGTTGGTATTTCTATTTCAAGTTGGGTAGGAATGGCCAGAATGGTAAGGGGACAAATACTTTCTCTTAAAGAGCAAGAGTTTGTACTTGCAGCTAAAACTTTAGGTGCATCTCCTGCAAGAATATTATTTAAGCATCTTATTCCAAACACAATGGGACCTATTATAGTAAACATGACACTTGCTATACCAAGTGCTATATTTACAGAGTCATTTTTAAGTTACATTGGACTTGGTATATCAGCGCCAAATGCTTCATGGGGAACTTTATGTTCAGAAGCTATGAAAGGATGGTTAACATATCCATACCAATTATTCTTCCCTGCTATGGCTATATGTATAACTATATTCGCATTCCAATTACTTGGAGATGGATTAAGAGATGCTTTAGACCCAAAAATGCGTAAGTAATAAGGAGGTACACAATGGAAAAAATACTAGAAGTAAATAATCTTAAAACCTCATTCTTTACACATGCAGGAGAAGTTAAGGCAGTAGGCGGAGTATCATTTACACTTAACAAAGGAGAAGCTCTTGGAATTGTTGGAGAATCAGGTAGTGGAAAAAGTATAACAATGATGTCTATTATGAGACTACTTGCTGAAAATGGAAAAATAGTAGAAGGAAATATAAAATTTGAAGGCAAGGACCTAGCTGAAGTATCAGAAAAGGAAATGGAAAATATTCGTGGTAACGAAATAGGAATGATATTCCAAGATCCTATGACAAGCTTAAATCCAGTTTTAACAGTTGGAGAACAGCTTATGGAGCCACTTAGAAAACATAAAAAAATGAGTAAGGATGAAGCTTTTAAAAAAGCTGTAGAAATGCTTGCACTAGTAGGTATACCAAGTCCAGAAAGTAGAATGAAACAATATCCTCATGAATTTTCAGGTGGAATGAGACAAAGGGTTATGATAGCAATGGCTTTAACTTGTGAGCCAAAGCTACTTATAGCAGATGAGCCTACAACAGCTCTAGATGTTACAATTCAAGCTCAAATACTTGAAATTATGAAGGATCTTAAAAATAGACTTAATAAGTCAATTATACTTATTACCCATGATCTAGGTGTAGTTGCAGATGTTTGTGACAGAATAAATGTAATGTATGGAGGAACAATAGTAGAAAGTGGAACTTCAGAGGATATTTTCTACAATCCTAAACATCCATATACATGGGGACTATTAAAATCTGTTCCAAACCCTAAAAAATTAGTAAAAGAAAGATTAAACCCTATTGATGGGCAACCACCAGATCTTTTAAATCCTCCTGTAGGATGTCCTTTTGCTGCTAGATGTGACTATGCAATGAAAATATGTGTAGAGTGTAGACCAGAAAACTTTAAAATAGATAATGGTCATACAGCAGCATGTTGGTTAAATCATGCAGATGCTCCTAAGGTAGAGGCACCTGTAGGAAAGGGGAGAGAATAATGACAAAACCACTATTAGAAGTTAAAAACTTAAAAAAGTATTTCCCCATTAGAAAAGGATTACTAGGGAATAAAATAAGCTATGTTAAGTCAGTAGATAATGTTAGCTTTTCAATAAATAAAGGTGAAACATTAGGGCTTGTAGGAGAGTCTGGATGTGGAAAAACAACAACTGGAAGAACTGTTTTAAAGCTTTACGAACCTACAAGTGGAGAAATTATTTATAACGGGGTAGATATTGCTCCTTTTAAACCTTCACAGGTTAAAGAATATAGAAAGAAAATGCAAATGATATTCCAAGACCCATATGCATCTTTAAACCCTAGAATGACAGTTGGGGATATTATTGGAGAGCCTATAGATATTCATAATCTTTATACAGGAAATGATAGAAAAGATAGAATTAAATATCTTTTAGATAGAGTAGGACTTAATAGTGAACATGCAAATAGATATCCACATGAATTTTCAGGTGGTCAAAGACAAAGAATAGGAATAGCAAGGGCACTTGCTGCACAACCAGAATTTATAGTTTGTGATGAGCCAATATCAGCACTTGATGTTTCAATACAAGCTCAAGTTGTTAATATGCTAGAGGATCTTCAAGAAGAAATGGGCCTTACTTATTTATTTATAGCCCATGATCTTTCAATGGTTAAGCATATATCAAATAGAGTAGGTGTAATGTATTTAGGAAATATGGTAGAGATTGCAGGAAGTAATGAGCTTTATGAAAAACCTCTTCATCCATATACACAAGCATTACTTTCAGCTATTCCTATACCAGATCCTGTTGAAGCTAAAACTAAAGGTAGAATAATACTAGAGGGAGATATACCATCTCCAATTGATCCACCAGCAGGATGTAGATTTGCAGGAAGATGTAAATACTGTAAACCAGAATGCTTAGAAAAAAATCCTGAACTAAAGGATGTAGGATCAGGTCATATGGTGGCTTGCCATCTTTACTAATGATTATAAAGGCTTTAAAGTTTTAAAGCCTTTATATATAAATATATAGGAGGTAAAAATATGCTAAAGAAGAAATTCTTTAAGAGACTAGCAATTGGTCTTACAGCTGTAATGATGACAACTGTTCTTGCAAGCTGTTCAGGTGGAGATTCTTCAGAAAATAAAATTGTTTACAATATTTCTGAAGAAGAGCAAACAATCGACCCTGGTTTAAACCAATCACTAAATGCTGGAACTCTTATTCAAAACTCATTTGAAGGATTAACAAGAATTAATCCTGAAACTAAAAAACCAGAGCCAGCTGCTGCTGAAAAGTGGGAAATATCTGAAGATGGTACAGTGTACACTTTCCATTTAAGACAAGGAATGAAATGGTCAGATGGTCAGCCTGTAACAGCTAAAGACTTCCAATTTGCATGGACTAGAGTTTTAAGTAAAGAAACAGCTTCTCCATACTCAGAAATAATGATGTACATAAAAGGTGGACACGATTATTTTGAAGGAAAGGCACAAGTAGTTGAAGGAATAAAAGTAGTTGATGACAACACACTACAAGTAACTTTAGAATCGCCAACAGCATTTTTCCTAGAGTTAACTGCATTCCCAACATATATGCCACTTAGAGAAGACATTGTAAAAGATGACTCATGGGCAACTAAACCAGAAACTTATGTATCAAATGGACCTATGGTTTTAAAAGAGTGGAGACCTAAGGACATAATGGTATATGAGAAAAATCCTAACTACTGGAATCCAGATGCTGTAAAGCTTGATAAACTAGAAGTTAGAATGATAGCAGAACCTACAAATGCACTAAACGCATTTAAAACAGGTGAGCTTGATTATATGGAAAAACCACCAGCACAAGAAGTACCAGCTTTATTAGCTGATGGTACAGCAAAACAATACCAAAATATTGGAACATATATGTATATGATCAATATTTCAGACAAAATGAAAGAAAAAAATCCTGAAGGATACAAAGCTGTAAGCAATCCAAAGGTAAGAAAAGCATTAGCACTTGCTATTGATAGAAAAGCTATTGTTGAAACAGCAACAAAAGGTGGAGAAGTTCCAGCTAATAGTATAGTACCACCTGGAATCGTTGATGCTAATGGAAATGACTTTAAGAGTAAAGAATATTTCCCAGTACAAGGAAATGTAGAAGAAGCTAAAAAACTTTTAGCTGAAGCTGGATATCCAAACGGACAAGGATTCCCTGAAATAGAACTTCTTTATAACGTAGGATCAGGACATGAGCAAATAGCTCAAGCTGTTCAAGAAATGCTACGTAAAAACCTTAACATAAATGTAAAGCTTAGCAACCAAGAATGGAAAGTATTCTTAAGCAGTATGACAGATAGAAACTATGATATATGTAGAAAAGGCTGGATAGGAGACTATATGGACCCATCTACAATGCTTAAGTTATTCCTATCAAATGGTTCAAATAACCAAACTGGATATAACAATCCTAAAGTAGATGAACTGCTTAAAAAAGCAGCAGCAGAACTTGATGAAGCTAAAAGATTTGAACTATATCATCAAGCAGAAGCTATTGTAATGGAAGACATGCCAGTTATTCCAATATACTACTATACTGATATAGTACTTATGAATCCAGCAATTAAGGGATTACACAAATCACCACTTGGATTTATATCATTCTATACAGCATATAAAGAACAATAAAATATAAAATAAAAAGCTATAACTTTTGTTATAGCTTTTTATTATTTAGGTGTTATTAAAATTTTCAAAAGGAGTAATTCGAGGATGATAATATGCACAGCTAGAATTATATCCAATAAAATACGAGGAAGGTGTTATATGGGAAAGGCAGCATCTCCCATTTTTTTCGTGTATACAATACTCAGCACAATTAATATTAATCATTGCCTCAACTCCTTTGTTAAGTAGTATTCTCACTTTAATCTAAATTATTTGGACCAAAATTTTCATTTTCTGCATTTTCATCACCATTGGTTTTATTATTTATAATACGGTAATATATATCTTCTAAAAACTCATTGTCACTGCTGCTTATATTACCATTAAGTCTTTTTTTATGTTCTATAATAGGAGTAAGATAAAATGCAAAAATATAACTAGAGTATAGTCCATAATAACTATTAAATGATTTTCCAGTGTAAGGATAAGGAGATTTTTTAGTGTTAATTCCTAGTCCTTTTAAAAAAACAGGAGCTTTTTTTGTTTGCTCATAAAGTGGTATAGTATCTGGTATTTTTATTTCATGTGATAAAAATACAGGGCTTCTTTCAGGTGTACTAGCTAATAATGATGAATCTAAAATAGTTACCTTATAAAAGCCTTTAAGCATGTGAAATGCTTTTTCATCTTCTGTATGAACATAATATACTGTAAGAGATTTTATTATTTCAGTTATATCTCTTAAACTATAGTTTATTTTATAGTCTTTTTTATCACTAAACATACAAGATAAAGGATCATAGTGATTACTTATATATGAAAAAATCTTTTCTGCTTTTTCCTTAAATTTATATATGTCTGTTTTACCAAAGCCTTCTATAAAAGCAGATAAACATCTAAAATGTGTAATAAGACTTGAGATTTCACTTGAATCTTCACGTCTTTCAACTTCACCTGTATTTTTTACCCTAGATGACAGCTCTGCTGATAATATAGCTATTAAATGGTTATAGTTTTCTATATAGGAGCTATCTTTTTCTAAAGATGAGCATCTACATAAAGATGATATTATATTTGATATTTCACGGGATTTTAATGAAATAAGATTTAAGTGATTGTCGTATAAGTATTTAAATATTTTTCTAGACTCCTCTAGATATCTAGAGTTATTTTTAAAATAATTTTTATACTTTGAGTTTGATGTTTCGTTATAAAGTGTTAAAAAAGCTTCATGTATTATTGTTTGACTTACAATATCAGGATATTTATCTTTTCTTTTTAAAAACATTGCTTCTTTAGGAGTTTTTGACTTATCTTCAAATGATACAAACTGTCCATCCCCTGATTTCATATTTTTATCAACAAAATCAAATAAAATATCAGCAGCTTTTATCATACTTAATGATAATCTTTTTTCATGATATTTAATAAGTTTTGAGCATGCACATAAAGATAAAATACCAAAACCCTGGGACAATATAGGAATCTCTTTATTAAATTTGTCATGTTTCCAAAGAAATTTTCTATCTCTTTTAGAGGATTTTAAAGGCTTTAAAAAGTCTGGTCTTCCTTTTTTATATATACATTTTATAAAGTGTAAAAGATCTAGAAATTTATCATCAGACTTAACTTTAAAGTGTGAAAACATTTTTTTCATTTCTTTACTAGAAACATGATTATAAATACCGAGGCCAGAGTATAAAATAGACCATTCGGTACATTTAGTAGATGCAAAGCAAAGATTTAAAGCAATATCTTCAAGATTTGAAGATGTATTGTCGTTAAGAGGATAAAGCAAATTAAGTTCACCACCTAAAAATTTAAAGTATCATAATATAATATGCTAAGTTTTAATAAAATGTTCTCTTAAATGCTTTCTTTGAAAAACATAGTGTTTAATTTATAATGGAATTATACTGGAGGGATAGAAGATGAAAATAGGAAAATTACCTAATGATGTGTTAAACCAGGAGATTCTTTCTAAATTAACTATAAATAATAAGGAAGTTTTAGTACAGCCAAAAGTAGGAGAAGATTGTTCTATAGTCGACTTTGGTGAAGAAAAATGTGTACTTACAACAGACCCTATAACAGGAGCTGTAAATGATATAGGCTCACTTGCAGTACATATTTCTTGTAATGACATAGCATCAGCAGGAGTAAAACCACTTGGGATTTTAGTTACTTTATTAGCGCCACCAAGCTCAAATATAGATGATATAAAAAAGGTTATGATGGATATTACAAAAACATGTGAAAAAATAAATGTAACAGTTCTTGGTGGTCATACAGAGGTTACTGATGCTGTAAATAAAATAGTAGTATCAATAACTGCTATTGGAAAAGGCAAAAATATAGTTACAACAGGTGGAGCGAAAATAAATGATGATATAGTAGTTACAGGATATGCAGGACTTGAAGGAAGTGTAATTATAGCAGCAGATAAGGAAAAAGAGCTTTTAAGTATATTTAATAAAGAAGAGATAGAAAATATAAAATTAATGCTTAATGATATAAGTGTAATTGAAACAGGACTTATAGCAGGAAATTTTAAAGTTAACTCTATGCATGATGCTACAGAAGGTGGTATATTAGGTGCTATTTGGGAAGTTGGAGAAGCAAGTAATCTTGCTGTTAGTATAGATATAAATAAGATTCCTATAAAAGAAGAGACTATAAAAATAGCTAATTTATTTAAAATAGATCCATATAAGCTTATATCAAGTGGTTCTATGATAATAACAACAGAAAAAGGGGAAGAGTTAGTTACTGTTTTAAAAGAAAATGGAATTAATGCAGCTGTTGTAGGAAAAATAGTAGAAGGTGATAATACTATTTTAATAGGAAATAAAAAACAAATACTAGATCAACCAGACTCAGATGAATTATATAAGGTAATAAATTAAGGAGGCATTATTTTGAAAAGAATAGACGGAAGAGAAAATAATAGTTTAAGAAATATAAAAATCACAAGAAATTACATAAAACATGCAGAAGGTTCAGTTTTAATAGAATTTGGTGATACAAAGGTAATATGTACAGCATCTATTGAAGATAGAGTTCCATCATTTTTAAAAGGAACTGGAGAAGGATGGATTACATCAGAATATGGAATGATTCCAAGGTCTACTGGAAACAGAAAAAGAAGAGAAGCATCATCTTTAAAAGTAGATGGAAGAACATCTGAGATTCAAAGACTTATAGGAAGAAGTTTAAGATCTATTGTTGATTTAAAATCCATTGGAGAAAGAACTATATGGATAGATTGTGATGTTATACAAGCAGATGGAGGAACAAGAACAGCATCAATAACAGGGGCATTTGTAGCTTTAGTAGATGCTATAAACTTTATTGATAAGCAGCAAAAGTTTGATGTATACCCTATAAAAGGATATGTTGCAGCAGTAAGTGCAGGTATATTTGAAAATGAGGTTATACTAGATCTTTGTTATGAAGAGGATTCAAAGGCTACAGTAGATATGAATCTTGTTATGACAGATAAAGAAGAAATAATTGAAATACAAGGAACTGGAGAAGAAAGACCATATACTTTAAATGAATTAAATTCTATGATTGAATCAGCTAAATGTGGAATAGAAAGTTTAATAAATATACAAAAAAGCTGTTTAGGAAATGATGCATTAAGAATAGGGGAAGGCAGAGTAACAAGAATTGATAAAGTGGTTCTTGCAAGTAATAATGAACATAAATTAGTAGAGTTTAAAGATATATTAAAAACTCTTAATATAGAAGTTATTTCATTAAAAGAAGCAGGTATTGAAATAGAAGTTGAAGAAGACGGAAAAACATTTGAGGAAAACTCATATAAAAAGGCTAGTGAGGTTAAAAAGTTAACTAAACATGCTGTTATATCAGATGATTCAGGACTTGAAGTATATGCATTAGACTTAAGACCAGGTGTATACTCAGCAAGATTTGCAGGTGAAAACGCAACAGATAATGAAAATAATACTAAACTTTTAGATGAAATGAAAAATATTCCAGAAGAGAAAAGAGGAGCTAGATTTGTAACTGTTATAACACTTTTAACACCTGATAATGAAAAAATAGTTGTTAGAGGAGAAGTAAGAGGTAAAATAGGAGATAAATTATACGGAGAAAATGGATTTGGATATGATCCTTTATTTATACCAGATGGATATGAAAAAAGCTTTGGAGAGCTATCAAGTGATGAAAAAAATTCTATGAGCCATAGAGGGCGTGCTCTTTTAAATTTAAAAAGCAAGTTAAAAAGACTATAGCTTGGAGGAAAATATGAAAATAGCAATTGTAAGCGACTCTCATGGTGATCTTTATACATTAGATAAGGTTATAGAACCTTTAAAAGATATAGAAGCTATAATACATTTAGGAGATCATTTTGAGGATATACTAACCTTAAATAAAAAATATAACAAGAAGTTAATATATGTTGCAGGAAATAATGATTGGGATAATGGAAAAGAAGATCTTAAGGAGAAAACTATAGATATAAGTGGAGTTAAAATATTTTTAACCCATGGACATAAATATAGTGTTTATTATGGAATTGATAAGCTTTATTATAAGGCTAAGGAAAAAGAAGTAGACATAGTTTTATTTGGGCACACTCATAAACAAGTACTATATAAAGAAGATAACATAACTTTTTTTAATCCAGGAAGCATTTCATATCCAAGAGATATGCAAAAAGGATATGGAATATTAGAAATAAAAAATGGTGATTTTAAAATAAATCCACTAAATATTTTATAATATTGAAGGTTTAGCAGTAAAAAAATATGCTGCTAAACCCTTGATTTTAAAGGGGTTGCGAAAAAGATCAAAAAATATCGAAAAAAATTCAAAAAAAGTGTTGACGTAATTCAAAACATAGTATATACTTAATATTGTCGCAAGGGCGAAACGCCAACGACGAAAGAACACCGGGGTGTGGCGCAGATGGGAGCGCGCGTGGTTTGGGACCATGAGGTCGCAGGTTCGATCCCTGTCACCCCGACCAAAAACTTCTTAAAAAAAGAGGTTGACAAAATAAATAAAAAGCTTTAAAATAGTAAATGCTTAAAGGAAATGGCAATAAGAAAAAATGGTGTTAAGTACTACATGCGGGTGTAGTTCAATGGTAGAATCCCAGCCTTCCAAGCTGGTCGTGTGGGTTCGATTCCCATCACCCGCTCCATATGCGTCTTTAGCTCAGTTGGATAGAGCAGCGCCCTTCTAAGGCGCGTGTCAGGAGTTCGAATCTCTTAAGACGCACCACTTAACATGGTGGGTATAGCGCAGTTGGTTAGCGTGCCAGATTGTGGCTCTGGAGGCCGTGGGTTCGAATCCCATTATCCACCCCATTTATTGGGCTATCGCCAAGCGGTAAGGCACGGGACTTTGACTCCCGCATGCGTAGGTTCGAATCCTACTAGCCCAGCCATATGTGAGCCACTAGCTCAGTCGGTAGAGCACATGACTTTTAATCATGGTGTCCAGGGTTCGATCCCCTGGTGGCTCACCATTTTAAAAACAAAATATTTGCGGATGTGGCGGAATTGGCAGACGCGCTAGACTTAGGATCTAGTGTCCAGTACGTGGGGGTTCAAGTCCCTCCATCCGCACCATATATGCGGGAGTGGCTCAGTGGTAGAGCGTCACCTTGCCAAGGTGAACGTCGCGAGTTCGAATCTCGTCTTCCGCTCCAATTGAGCGGGTGTAGTTCAATGGTAGAATCCCAGCCTTCCAAGCTGGTCGTGTGGGTTCGATTCCCATCACCCGCTCCAATATGCGTCTTTAGCTCAGTTGGATAGAGCAGCGCCCTTCTAAGGCGCGTGTCAGGAGTTCGAATCTCTTAAGACGCACCATTTATTTAAAGAAAAAGTCATCTAATTTAGATGGCTTTTTATTTTTATAGGGCAAAATATCTAATTTACATAAATTATGATATAAATCTTTTTTTATATATAAATATTGGGTATAATAAATAAAGGTACTAAAGGTTAGGGAGGAAGCAGAATGTCAAAACCAAGTATATTTAGTAAAAATTATGAAAAGAGAATGAAGCGAAGAAAATTAAATATAATATTAATATTATTAATTATATTATGTATAGCATTTTTTGGAGGTAAATATATTTTAAATAAGAAAAACATTAATATTTTACCTAACTTTACTTCTAAGAAACAATCAGAGCCTAAGAAAAGTGAAAACCCAAAAGAAGAAAAAAAGGAAGATGCTCCTTTAGCTAATGTACTTGAATATACATATACCCTTAAAAACAATAAGCCTTTAACAATTGAATATACTGTTCAAGGAGATAACAAGCAGTTAAAAGGATTTAAAAATGAAAATTTAGAAACAGTAGAATATGATATAGCTCCTAATAAACAAAATGCTGTTTTTGTTGATAAAACAGATCAGTCTTTAATACTTGTAGATATTAATGGTAATTTTACTAATATTACAAAACCTAATATAACTTATAATACTGGAAAGAAATTAACTAGGAAAATATTAGATACAAAACAAGATTATGTTTGGAATGCTAAGCCAAAATTTACATCAGAAGGAAATATAGTTTATATATCTGATATGCCAAATTCTAAACCAGGACTTGGATATACTTTATGGACTACAAAACCTTTAAAGGATTCATCACATAAAAAAGTGGCAAAGCTTAATAAAAATCTAGAATCTAATGTTTTTGAAGGTTTTGATGAAAGTGGAAGATTAAAATTAAAAACAAATGATGGATATATATACATATCTAAAGATGGATATAATGTTGAAAAATAAAAAGGGCTAAATAGCCCTTTTTTTTTAGATAAATTTATTTATAAAATTATAGTAGGGAGATTAAATTACATGAGAGTAGGAATTTCAACAGCTTCTTTTTACCCAGATATTACAACAGAAGATTCTTTAGATGTAATGAAAAAGTTAGGATTTAATTTATGCGAAGCTTTTTTAGAAGCAGATTATGAAACATCTAGTGAGTACGCTTTTTCACTTAGTGAAAAGTCTAAAAATTTAGATATAGAAATATATTCTGTACATGCTTTTTCACCTACATTTGAGCCTTTTTTATTTGACAAATATGAAAGACGTAGAAAAGAAATGGAAAAAAAGTTTGAAAGTGTATGCAAAGCAGCTAATATTTTAGGAGCTAAGTATTATACATTTCACGGAATGAAAAACATAAAAGGAAAGGATAATTATAGGGAAATAGGTAAAAAGCTAGATTACCTTTGTAGTATGGCAAAAGAATATAATGTTAGCTTATGTTTAGAAAATGTTTCTAGATGTAAGGGGGGAGATTTAGAGTTTTTGTCTAATATAGAAAGATATATGGACAATCAGCTAAACTATACATTAGATTTAAAACAAGCAAGAAGAAATAACAAAAGTCCATTTGAGTATTTAAATATATATAAAAATAATATAAAAAATGTACATATTAATGACTCTTTAAATGAATCATTATGTTTGCTTCCAGGCGCAGGAAATGACAATTTAAAAGAAGTAGTGTCTTGTGTTTATAAATTAGATAAAAACATACCTTATATTATAGAAGTATATAGAGATAATTATAAAACTTTTGATGAAATAATAAATTCAAGAAAATACTTAGAGAGTTTGGAGGTGAAATAGTGTTTAAGTTTAGAAAATTAATAAAAGTAGTAAGCTTAGTATTAATGCTTTTATTTATTTTTATAGGCTGCACAAATAATCAAAATTTAGAAGGTAGTTTAGAAGTAAGTATAATTGATGTTGGACAAGGTGATGCTATATTTATTAAAACACCTAATAATAAAAATATATTAATTGATACAGGGTCTAAAAATGATAAGGATAAGCTTTATAATTTTTTAAAAGAAAAAAATATTAAAAATATAGATGTTTTAATAGGTACACATCCACATGAAGATCATATTGGAAACATGGCATCGATTATAAAAGATTATACTATTGGAGAAATATATATGCCAAAGATTAATCATACTACTAAAACTTTTAAAGATACTATTTTAGCTGTTAAGGAAAAAAATCTAACAATAAAATCACCTAAATCAGGACAAGTATTAGAATTTGGTGGAGCCAAAATGGAATTTTTAGCTCCAAATTCTGAAAAATATAAAGATTTAAATGATTACAGTATAGTTAGCAAAATATCATATGGTAAAAACTCATTTATGTTAATGGGAGATGCTGAAAAAGTATCAGAAAAAGAAATAATATCAAAAGGATATAATTTAAAATCAGATGTTATAAAACTTGGACATCATGGAAGTTCTACATCTAGTTCTAAAGAATTTATAAAACTAGTAGACCCTAAATTTGCTGTAGCTTCTTGTGGAAAAAACAATGAATATGGACATCCACATAAAGAAATAGTAAAACTTTTAAGTAGTTTTAATATAGAACTTTATAAAACATTTGAAACAGGAAATATAACCTTTATATCTGATGGGGAAAATTTAAAAGTAGGAACAAAAAATAATGTTAGATAGTTTTAAAAATGGTAAAAAAAGGTTATAATTCAAAATATAATATATGTCTAGTGATGAAGGGAGAAAGAAACTTGAAGGTTTGTTATGATAAAAGTCATGATATAGTTAGTATTTACTTTGAAGATGATTTTAAAAGTAGTGAAAAAAATATTGAAAATATAAAGGAAAAAGATTTAGACGCATCTAATGTATATAATAGTGAAAAAGCGGCAAATCTTATTTTAGATACAGTTGATATAATAAAAGGAGATTCCGTAGTAGGTTTTAGAGTTTTTAATGCTTCAAAATACTATGATATTGAGCTTTTGAATTTAGCTGATGAAGAAATTTTAACTGATAATGATATAGAAAAGCCACTTGAAAAGGTAATAGGAGTTGTAACAAAAGAGGGTATAATAAACTAGTATCCATGTACTTGAATAACTATTATTCCTATGATATCATTAGAATGTTATACTATATGTATGTACCGGGTAACTACGTTAATACAAACTATTAATTAAAAGCTAATTAGGAGGAATAAACATGAGCGTAAAAGTTGAAAAGCTAGAAAAAAACGCTGTTAAGTTAGAAATAACAGTATCATCAGAAAAATTTAATGAAGCATTAAATAAATCATACAAGAAGAATGCAAAGAGATTTAATGTACCTGGATTTAGAAAAGGTAAAGCACCTATGCAAGTAATTATGAAATACTATGGAGAAGGTGTTTTATACGATGATGCTATTAACTTTGCATGTGAGATGTCTTATCCAGCTGCTATAGAAGAAAATAAAATAGAAGTTGTAGACTATCCATCAATAGATGTAGTTAGTATAGGAAAAGGTGAAGATTTTGTTTATACTGCTACTGTAACTGTTAAACCAGAAGTAAAACTTGGTGATTATAAAGGGATAGAAGCTAAGAAAGCAGAATATACTGTATCAGATGAAGATGTAGATGCAGAAATAAACGCAATGAGAGAAAAAGCTGCTAGAGTTGTATCAAAAGAAGATTCAGCAATTGAAAATGGAGATATAGCTGTAATAGACTTTGAAGGATTTGTAGATGAAGTAGCTTTTGAAGGCGGAAAAGGAGAAGACTTCGACTTAACTATTGGTTCAGGAACATTTATTCCAGGATTTGAAGATCAATTAGTTGGAGCTAAAGCTGGAGAAGAAAAAGACGTTAATGTAACATTCCCAGAAGACTATAGAGTAGAAGAGCTTGCAGGAAAACCAGCTGTATTTAAAGTTCTTGTAAAAGCTGTTAAGGTTAAAGAAGTTCCAGAACTTGATGATGAATTTGCAAAAGATTCTTCAGAGTTTGAAACTTTAGCTGATTTAAAAGCTGATATTAAAAAGAAGCTAGAAGAAGCTAATGCTGAAAAAGCAAAAAGAGAATATGAAGATGAACTAATCAAAAAAGTAACTGAAAATGCTGAAGTAGATATACCAGACGTTATGATCGAAAAAGAAGTAGATTTCATGGTACGTGATCTTGAAATGAAACTTAAGTACCAAGGTCTTAACATAGAAAAATATCTAGAGCTTCTTGGAATGACAATGGATAAGTTAAGAAGTGACTTTAGAGAAACAGCATCAGTTAGAGTAAAAACTAACCTTGTAATTACATCAATTGCAAAAGCTGAAAATGTAGAAGTTACTGAAGACGAAATAAAAGCAAGAGCAGAAGAAATTGCTAAAAGATATGGAACTGAAAAGTTAGAAGAAATGACAAATTATATTCTAACTGCTGAAAAAGAAAATATTAAAGAAGAAATTTCAAATAATAAAGTTATAGACCTAATTGTTGAAAATAGCAAAGCAATCTAAGCTATATAAATAGTTTTAATGGGTTATAATTTTATCTTAGGAGGGATATTTATGAGTTTAGTTCCTATGGTAGTGGAGCAAACAAGTAGAGGAGAAAGATCTTACGATATTTATTCAAGATTATTGAAAGACAGAATAATCATACTAGGAGAAGAAGTAAACCCAGTAACATCTAAGTTAATAACTGCACAGCTATTATTTTTAGAAGCTGAAGATCCAGATAAGGATATTCATCTTTATATAAATAGTCCTGGAGGTTCAATAACTGATGGTATGGCTATATATGATACTATGAATTATATTAAGCCAGATGTATCAACAATATGTATAGGTATGGCTGCATCTATGGGTGCGTTTTTACTTTCTTCAGGAGCAAAAGGAAAAAGATATGCTCTTCCAAATGCTGAAATAATGATACATCAACCATTAGGTGGAGCTCAAGGGCAAGCTACAGATATAGCTATTCATGCAGAAAGAATAATAAAAATTAAAAAGCATTTAAATGAAATTCTAAGCAAAAATACAGGGCAACCCCTTGAAAAAATACAACATGACGTTGAAAGAGATTACTTTATGGAAGCTATGGAAGCTAAAGAATATGGCTTAATTGATGAAGTAATAACAAGAAAGTAATTGTGTAAAGGGGTGTGAAAATGCCAAAAATCGATGATAAGAAACAGCTTAAATGTTCTTTTTGTGGTAAGGGACAAGAGCAAGTAAAAAGATTAATAGCAGGCCCTGGAGTTTATATATGTGATGAATGTATTGACCTTTGTTCTGAAATTATTACAGAAGAACTTGAGGTGGATCAGGATTTAGATTTAACAGATCTTCCAAAGCCAGAACAGATTAGAGAATTTTTAGATCAATATGTTATAGGTCAACAAGATGCTAAAAAATCTTTAGCTGTAGCTGTATATAACCACTATAAAAGAATAAACTTCTCTAAATCTAAAGGTGATGATGTAGAGCTTCAAAAAAGTAATATTTTACTTTTAGGACCTACAGGATCAGGTAAGACTCTTTTAGCTCAGACACTTGCAAGGATTCTAAATGTTCCTTTTGCCATAGCTGATGCTACAACTCTTACAGAAGCTGGATATGTTGGAGAAGATGTTGAAAATATTCTTTTAAAGCTTATACAAAATGCAGACTATGATGTAGAAAAAGCTGAAAAAGGTATTATATACATTGACGAAATAGACAAAATAGCTAGAAAATCTGATAATCCTTCTATTACTAGAGATGTTTCAGGTGAAGGTGTACAGCAAGCACTTCTTAAAATACTAGAAGGTACAACAGCTTCTGTTCCTCCACAAGGTGGAAGAAAACACCCTCATCAAGAGTTTATACAAATAAATACATCAAATATATTATTTATTTGTGGTGGAGCATTTGATGGTGTAGATAAAATAATAGAGAAAAGAACTCAAAGCAGCACTATGGGATTTGGAGCAGATGTTAAAAGCAAAAAGCAAAAAGACGTTGGTGAGCTTTTAAAGAACATAGTACCTGAGGATCTTTTAAAATTTGGTATGATTCCTGAATTTATAGGAAGACTTCCAATTGTTGTTACATTAAACTCATTAGATATTGATTCATTAGTAAAAATATTAACAGAGCCTAAAAATGCACTTGTTAAACAATATAAAAGACTTCTTGAAATGGATGGTGTTGAACTAGAGTTTGAAGATGAAGCACTTAAACTAATTTCACAAGAAGCTTTAAATAGAAAAACTGGTGCAAGAGGGCTTAGAGCTATACTTGAAAATATAATGCTTGATGTTATGTATGATATACCTTCAAGAGAAGATATAGAAAAATGTGTTATAACAGAAAGTACAGTTAAAAATAATGAGGATCCAAAGCTTGTGATAGGAGAAGGCAAAAAGCCTGTTAAAAAATCACCTGCTAAAAAAATATCTAAAGAAGACGATGAAATAGTTTCATAAATAAAAGAAGAAGCATTGCTTCTTCTTTTTTTATGTATAAAAACACCCTTTATGGATAAAATAAGAATGAATTGAAGAAAGGGTGGTTTCATGGAAAAATATGAATGGATTGTTTTTTTAAATATTATTTTTACTATAGCTTTATTTGCATATGTTTATAGTAATACAAATAATCAAAGGTTTAATAAAACTAGTGTAGTAAAAGACAGTGATAAGGAAATAGAGAAGTTAAAAAAAATGAGAGAAATGAGACTTACAAAACCTTTAGCTGAAAAAACAAGGCCTTCTACTATAGATGATATAGTAGGTCAAGAAAGAGGTCTTAGAGCACTAAGAGCAGCTATTTGTGGACCTAACCCTCAGCACGTTATAATTTATGGGCCACCTGGTGTCGGAAAAACTGCAGCTGCAAGGGTTATCCTAGAAGAAGCTAAAGCAAATTCTATATCTCCTTTTAGAGAAGAAGCTAAGTTTATTGAAGTAGATGCTACAACAATAAGATTTGATGAAAGAGGTATAGCAGATCCTTTAATAGGTTCTGTTCATGATCCTATATATCAAGGAGCAGGATCTATGGGAAGTGCAGGAATACCACAGCCTAAATTAGGAGCAGTAACTAAGGCTAATGGAGGAGTATTATTTTTAGATGAAATAGGAGAGCTTCATCCTACTCAAATAAATAAGCTACTAAAGGTTTTAGAAGACAGAAAAGTATTTCTTGAAAGTGCTTACTATAATTCAGAAGATCCTAAAATGCCAGCTTATATTAAAGATGTTTTTGAAAATGGATTACCTGCTGATTTTAGACTTATAGGTGCTACAACTAGAATGCCAGAGGAAATTCCTCCAGCAATACGCTCAAGATGTGTAGAGATATTTTTTAGGTCTTTAACACAAGATGAAATTAAATCTATTGCACAAAATGCTGCGGATAAAGGTGATTTTAAAATAGAAGAAAAAGCAATAGAAAAAATAAGTATGTATGCTAGTAATGGTAGAGATACTGTAAATATTGTTCAAATAGCTGGTGGTATTACAATAAATGATAAAAGAGATATTATTACAGAGGAAGACGTTGAGTGGGTAATTGAAAGTGGTCAGTATAGTTTAAGACCTGAGAAAAAAATTGATTCAAAACCTCATGTAGGATATGTAAATGGTCTTGCGGTTTATGGACCTAATATGGGTACACTTTTAGAACTTGAAGCTATTGTTACAGAATCAATTAAAGATAAAGGAAGTTTAATTATTACTGGTATAGTTGAAGAGGAAGAAAGAGGTTCAAATTATAAAAGAATAAAAACAAAAAGTACCTCCAGAGCCTCAGTTGAAAATGTTTTAACTGTTTCAAGAAAATACTTAGGAGTAAATGTAAATAACTATAACATACATATTAATTTTTTAGGTGGAACCCCTGTAGATGGACCTTCTGCTGGAATTACTATATTAACTGCTGTTTATAGTGCTATTAAAAAAATACCTGTAGATAATGAAATAGCTATGACTGGAGAAGTGTCTATTAGAGGATATGTAAAACCTGTTGGTGGAATAATTGCAAAAATTGAAGCAGCACATAAAGCAGGTGCTAAAAAAGTTTTAATTCCAAAGGATAATTACCAAGAAAGTTTTAAACATTATCCTATAAAAGTTATTCCAGTTGAGAAAATTGAGGATGTTATAGAACATGCGTTAATCTTAGAAAATGGCGAAATAAATAATAAAAATAATATTTTAATAGCAGAGAGCTATAATTAATATAAAAAGTACTAGAATATAATGTCTAGTACTTTTTTAATAAATATTTAAGTTTAAATATGATAAGTTGAAACACTGTAATAATATAGGTTATAATAGTAGAAGTTATCTAATTTTACGTTCTCTAAAAATTAGGAGTGAAAAAATGAGCGAAAAAATAAATGAAACATATGAAATAGAAAAATCAGAAGAAATACTTGAAGAAAGTTGTGAAAAAAAGAAAAGTTCATATAAAGAAGGCGAAATAATGCCTGTAATTCCACTAAGAGGCTTAGTAGTATTTCCAAATACTACAGTTCACTTTGATGTTGGAAGAAAAAAGTCTATAGATGCGTTAAATAAGGCAGTAGAAGAAGATAAATTATTATTTTTATGTGCACAACTGGACCCAGAAATAGAAGAACCTACTGCAGTGGATTTATTCCATTTTGGATGTGTTGTTAAAGTAAAACAAATACTAAAACTTCAAAATGGAGTAGTAAGAGCTTTAGTAGAAGGGCTTTATAAAGGAGAGCTTGTTGAGTGTTTATCATTTGATCCTTACTGTGAGGCATCGGTTAAAAAATCCTATGAGATATTTGAAGATTTAGATTATACTAAAGCTGCAGCTAGACATATGAGAACACTATTTAATAGATATGCAAAATTAGTAAATATATCAACAGGTGATATTAATATTAGACTTACTACTTTTGAGGAAATTGAAAAATATACTTATATAGTTGCCTCAAGAGTAATGGTAGCATCTTATATACATGAATCAATAATTCAACATAATGTTCTTCATAGAAGAATAAATTATGTAACTTCACTTTTACACGAAGAAATAAAGCTAATAAAGCTTGAACAAAGGATTTCTAAAAGAACTAAAGACAAAATGGACAAGCATCAAAAGGAATACTTCTTAAAACAACAAATAAAATCTATACAAGAAGAACTTGGTGAGAAAGAAGATATATACACTGAAATAGAAAAGTATAGAGATAAAATGAGAGAAGCTAAACTTCCAAAATATGCTATAGAAAAAATAGAGAATGAAATAAAAAGACTTGAAAAGTCAGAATCTTTTTCAGCAGAAAATTCAAACATAAGAACATATATAGATTTAGTATTAAGTATTCCATGGAAGAAATCATCTAAGGATAATAGTGATATTAAGAAAATAAAAGATATTCTTGAAAATGGACATTACGGTCTTGAGGAAGTAAAAGAGAGAATATTAGAATTTATTGCTGTTAGAAAGTTAAGTAAAGGGCTAAATTCTCCAATTATATGTTTAGTAGGACCTCCAGGGGTTGGAAAAACATCAATTGCTAAATCTATTGCTGATTCAATGGGAAGAAAGTTTGTAAGAATGTCTTTAGGTGGAGTTAAAGACGAATCAGAAATAAGAGGTCATAGAAGAACATATGTAGGTTCTATGCCAGGTAGAATAATATCTGGAATGAAAGAAGCAAAGGTTGTAAATCCTGTATTTTTACTAGATGAAATAGATAAAATGGGAGCAGACTACAAAGGAGATCCTGCAAGTGCAATGCTTGAGGTATTAGACCCTGAACAAAATAAAACATTTAAAGATCATTATTTAGAATTAGAATATGATTTATCAAAGGTTTTATTTATAACTACAGCAAATAGTTTAGATACAATTCCAAGACCATTATTAGATAGAATGGAAATTATTCAATTATCAGGTTATACAGATGTTGAAAAGAAACAAATAGCTACAGATTACTTAATACCTAAACAATTAGAAAAACATGGTATAAAGCAAGATATAGTTAATATAACTAATGAAGCATTAGAAAAAATAATAGCAGATTATACACGTGAAGCTGGAGTTAGAAATCTTCAAAGACAAATTGCTAAAGTGTGTAGAAAATCGGCTATGAAAATAATTGAGAACGATAAAATTGAGATAAATGTAAATAATGAGAATTTAGAAGATTACTTAGGACCGGCTAAATATAAGTATAGTGATGTTTCTAAAAAGGACTCTATAGGAGTTGTAAATGGATTAGCATGGACACAGTATGGAGGGGATACCCTTCCTATTGAGGTTGCAATAATGAAGGGAAGCGGAAAGCTTGAGCTAACTGGAAAACTTGGGGATGTTATGAAAGAGTCAGCTAAAATAGGATACAGCTATATAAGAGCAAATGCTAAAAAGTATGAAATTGATGAGGATTTTTATAAAAAGTTTGATATTCATATTCATGCACCAGAGGGAGCTGTTCCTAAAGATGGACCTTCAGCAGGGGTTACAATGATTACTGCAATGATTTCTGCTCTTTCTCAAAAGCCTGTTAGAGGAGATGTTGCTATGACAGGTGAGGTTACTTTAACAGGAGATGTTTTAGCAATAGGTGGAGTTAAGGAGAAATCTCTTTCTGCATATAGAGCTGGAATAAGGACAATAATACTACCAGAGGAAAATAGAAAAGATATTATAAAGGTTCCAGAAAATATAAGACAGGAAATAAATTTTGTATTTGCAGAAAAGGTAGATACGGTTATAAATACCGCAATTAGAGGTGAAACAAATGATAATTAAAAAATCAGATATTTATGCAACAGCAGTAAAACCATCACAATATCCTGAAACAGGATTACCTGAAGTAGCTTTTGCAGGAAGATCAAACGTTGGGAAATCTTCACTAATTAACTCTTTAGTTAATAGAAAATCACTAGCTAGAACAAGTCAAACACCTGGTAAAACAAGAGTAATAAACTTTTTTAGTGTAAACGAAGATTTATATTTAGTAGACCTTCCAGGATACGGATATGCTAAGGTAGCTAAAGACGAGAAATATAAATGGGGAAGCATGATAGAAGACTACCTTAATAATAGAGAAGAGTTAAAACTTGTTATACTTTTAGTAGATATAAGACATGAACCTACTAAAGATGATAAGATTATGTTTGAATGGATGAAGGCAACAGGTTCACAAATGCTTGTTGTAGCTACAAAAGCAGACAAGTTAACTAGAAACCATAGAAATAAAAGTCTTGTTCAAATAAGAAAATCACTTCAAATGTCAGGTGATGATATGTTAATTCATTTTTCATCACAAACAAAAGAAGGTAGAGATGAACTTTGGGATATTATAGAAAGTTATACTGGTATAAAGGAGTCGTAAGACTCCTTTATACAATTTTACATAAAAGGGGATTACTATGTTTGGGAATACTTCGTTTTTACAATTATTAGAAGCAATTATTATTTTACTAGTTTTAAGCATTCCTCCTTGGGTTGCTTTAATTTCAAAAATGAAGAAAAGAAAAACGAAAAAGCAACAACAAATTTTAATAATTATATTTTTAATTTATATTTTAATAAGTATATTTACAAATAATATAATGCCTACGATTGTAGCCTGTATCTATATGATTTATATATATAGTAGTAGGAAAAAAAGTGATGAGGCATATTATTTAAGACCTTTAGATAAAAAAATTTATAAATTTAAAAGAAAAAAAAGAGAGTATCTTATAACTTTTTCAGCAGATAGATTAAAAATAACTATTCAAGCAATAATATTTAGGATTATTATTTTTGTAATTACATTTTGGTACATAATATTTTTAACAAGTAAAGGAATAACTATAAAAGATCAAGATATAATATCAGATTTTTTAAATGCTAGTTTTTTAAAGTCTATTTATTTAGGTATAGTAATAGTAATTACAGGACCAATTTTAGAAGAATTTATATTTAGACATTTATTTTATAGAAAGTTAAAGTTTAAAACAAATAAAGTAATATCAGCTTTTATAAGTACAGTAATTTTTACATTATTTCATTATAATATAGGTGGCATTATAGCATTTTTCTCACTTGGAATATATAACTGCTATCTTTATGAAAAGTATGGTTATAGAGCTGCTGTTTTAAACCATGGAATATTTAATTTAATATCACTATTATGTATGCTGTTTATGAATAGTGTTACATAAAAATAGTGCTACTTGATTTACAAGTAGCACTATTTTTATTTGTTATTTGAGTTATTTGAGTTAAGGTTGTTTAATATATTTTCTATCATAGAGATTCTTTCAGGTGGAATAAATGGTCTTAGGGAGTTTAGAATTCCATTTGCTTGATCCATATTAAATCCAGCTCCTCCTTGATTAGCTTGAGCCATAAGATTTGCAAGTTGATTAGGGTCTATATTTCCAAGAAGATTTATTAAGCTCGCTAAATCATTTTGTGTATTTGGATTAAATTGAGGTTGATTATAGTTCATGTTTTGATTATATCCTTGATACCCTTGGTTATAATATGGATTTTGCATGTTTGGATTGTAGTTCATATTTTGCATGTTTGGATTATATTGAGGATATCCCATATGTGGATTGTATCCATGTTGAGGATGCTCTGGGTAATCTTTATAGTCTTTGTTTTTATCTTTTTTCTTTTTAGACATATTGTCCTCCTTTAAAAGTACTAATATCCGTAGTTATTAAAAGGATTTGAATAAGGATTAAAGTTATTATATAAAGGTAAATTATTATATATAGGTAAATTATTATTTAAATAAGGTAAATTATTAGTATATGAAGGCTCATTACAGCAATTAGGTTCACATTCTTCTTCTGTATTGCAAAGGTTAGTTAGAAATATAAGTATTAGTATTATAAAGATACCATCATATGAATCACGTCCTCCATAAGGATAATAATCATAAGGAGGAGTATGGTGGGGATAGTGATCATAATACTCATAAGTATGTTTAGAGCTTTTAGTTTTTTTACGGCATTTTTTTTTATATTTATCACAACATTTATTTAAAATATTATCACATTCATAGTATCTAGACATATAATCACCTCATTTAAATATGAAAAAGAAAACTATATTAATATAATATTCAACTACTATAATATGTGTTACAAAAAAGAAGCTATATAGTTTTCTACATAGCTTCTTTATATCATCTTCTTCCCATAAATCTCATAAGCATTTGCATAGGATTAACTCCTTGACCTCCTAAAAGATTCATAATGTTTCCCATGCCTCCCATACCTCCCATACCTCCCATGCCTCCTCCAGATAGCATAGATAATATGTTTGGAAGTCCACCAAGACCATTAGGTCCTTGTGGTCTATATGGAGGCCTATTAAAATTCATATTAGGATTAAATCCTCCTTGGGGATTAAATCCTTGGTTCATTGGAGGCATTTGATTTTGCATAAAACCTTGATTTTGATTAAATCCTCCTTGCCCTTGCATATTTTGCATTAAATTTGATAAAAGTGAGTTTATATTAGGCTGATTTTGTCTTTGCATATTTGGTCTTTGGCCATTTTGTCTTTGCATATTTGATAATATAGAATATATATCTTGTCCATTTCCATAATTATTCGGATTTCTTCTAGGTGGAGGGGTATTTTGAACTGGAGGGTCATTATTTTCCACAGTTTCATTAACATTATTTTGATTTTGTATATTATTAATCATAGATGATAATTTATTAGGGTCTATGTTATTTAACATACTTGATAGCATATTAGGATCTATATTATTTAAAAGATTATTTAACATATTAGGATCAAATTGGTTTTGAGCCATTATTACACCTTCCTTAAATTATTTATGTAAATTAGGGAGAAATTCTCCCTAAAGTTTTTTAGCATCCAAATCCACTGCCACCACAGAAAAGAAGTAGGATTATTATAATTATCCACCAGCTACCAAAGCCACATCCGCCATCAAATCCATCGTCACATCCGCAGCCGCCATTGCCTCCATGGCCGTTTCCACTACCACAGCAGCAAAGAAGTAGTATTATAATTATCCATATACCACTACCACCGAATCCACATCCACCTCTGCTTGGACCATAATGAGCAGGGTATGCAGGGTATGAAGGAAAACTAGGTGTTACACAAGGAACAGGTATTCCACATCCACAAGATTGTTTACAACATGACATAAAAAAGCCTCCTTTAATAATTATTTAATTTAGAGTAAAGGGGAAAATATCCCCTTTTTAAATTAGCATCCAAATCCACCGTATCCACTTCCACCGCCACAGCAGCAAAGAAGTAAAATTATAATGATTATCCAGCTTCCACCGAATCCGCCAGAACCGCATCCGTCTCCCCATCCGTCATTACATCCTCCAAAGCCGCCACAGCAAAGAAGAAGTAATATTATAATGATTATCCAGCTTCCACCAAAGCCATGTCCACCACAGAATCCACCGTCAGGATATCCACCTCCATAAGGAGCTGAAGGATAGCCACCAAGCCCTAATTGAGAAGCAGGAACATTATCATAAACTAGTTGAGGTGTAGAAACCATTTGGTAAGCTGTAGTTGGTACAGCCATGCTTGAGCAGCAAACTCTAGCAGTTGGACATCCACAGCTAGGGATTTCACAGCAAGTTGGCTGGCAACAGTTATTTCCACGACGTTTTTTTGACATAAAGATTACCCCCTTTAAAGATAATAAAGTTTAAATTTAGATAGCCTTTTAAGGGCTATGGGATTGATTAATTTTTCAATCTTAATACAATTTATGACAAAGTACAGTTTTTGGTTACAAAAATATTTTGTAGAATTATATATTGTAAAAACAAAGGGGATTATAGGTTAATATTGAGAATATCCACTAAATTTATACTTTTACAAAGAAGCAATTAGTTAAAAGTATTTATTTATATAAGATTAAATGTTAAAATATTTATACGATGTTTGGAGAATTTTGCAAATATATATTAGATAAAAATTAGAATATGGAATTCATAAAGGTGGTTGTATTATGAATAAAACTAAAAAAGTAATTTTTGAAGCGGCAATAAAGGCTTTTTCTAAAAAGGGGTATCATAAAGCAACAATGGATGAAATAGCAGAGATTGCTGGAGTAGCAAAAGGAACCCTTTATTACCATTTTAAAAGTAAAGAAGATATATTTAAATTTATAATTGATGAGGGAATAAAGGTAGTAAAAGAAGAGTTAAATGATAAAACAAAACATTTAGAAGATCCTTCTGAAAAACTTAGAAAAGTATGTGAGGTTCAGCTAAAATTAGTTATAACTTATCTTCCGTTTTTTAAAACTCTACTTAGCCAAATGTGGGGAGATGAAGATAGACAAGAACAATGTAGAGAAGTTTTAGCTAAATATTTTAAATTACTAGAGGGGTACTTAGTAGAAGCCGCAGATGAAGAGGTTGTTAAAAAGAATAACATAGAAATAATAGCTTTTAACTTTTTTGGAGTAATGGCATCAACTGTTGTATATAGTATTACACATACTAATATAGATACAGATGAAGTGCTAGATACTTTAGTAGAGTTTTTAATGAGAGGAATTGGGAAAAAGTAGTCGTTAGACTACTTTTTTTAATTAATAATTTAATTAAATTTATTAATTAATTAAATTATTAATTATGAATAGGTAATCACCTTAAAAAGCTAGGAATTAAATAGGCAAATAAAGGAAAAAAACTATTTATATAGAAATTGAATAAGTATGGTATATTTAAAAAAAATTATAAGTGTTAGAAAGGGGTTGCAACTAAAGTGGATTCAGAATATTTGGAAAAATTTAATAAGATTATTGAAATCCCTCCATTATATGTATGTTCTATTAATAAAAATGGCAAAATATTAACATCATGTGGTAATAGCAAAAAAATATTTAAGTATGATTCAGATATAAAAATTAAAGCGGACAAACTAGTAATTAGTGAATGCCCCGAAAATGATTTATCTCAAAAAACATATAAAAAATTATTTAAGTATATAAAAAAGATTTTAAAAGAAGAAACTACTAAAAAAAGTGTATATGTTTATATAGGGAAAGAAAAAGGGGATTGGTATGAAATTAATATTGAAAAAGATAAGAAAAACAAAGATAATGTTATTCTTGTCTGGTTTTACTGTACATATAATGTGAATTTTGAAAAAAAGGATTATATAATAAAAGAAGCTGATGAGCTTGAAAAAATGGTTATTACTAAAAGTATAGAATTAGATTATATTATTAAAAGTGAAAAAAGAAAAACAGAGTTTTTTGCAGATCTATCACACGATTTAAGAACTCCATTAAATGTAATATTAGGAGCACTTCAATTAGTGGAGTTTCAAATGAAAAAAGAAAAGATTATAGATGAGGAAAAAATATTAGATGAATACTTAGGAGTTATAAGGTTTAATGCTTTAAGGCTTTTAAGACTTGTTAATAATATTATTGACATTACAAAACTAGATTCTGGATTTGAAGAATTAGACCTTAAAAAATGCAATATAGTTTCTTTAGCTGAGGAAGTAACTAATTCTGTAATACCTTACATGAAACACAAAGAAATAGAGGTAGTATTTGATACAGATTGTGAGGAGATATATACACTAATAGATCCATGTAAAATGGAAAGAGTAATGCTTAATCTTCTTTCAAATGCAATAAAATTTACTAATAAAGGTGGAACTATTAGTGTAAGTGTTAAAGAAGAAGAAAATGCGGTTATATATATAAAAGACAATGGGATAGGAATAGACAGTGAGAAAATAAAAGTAATATTTCAAAGATTTAAGCAAATAAATAATGGATATATAAGAGAAAATGAAGGTAGTGGAATTGGTCTTTCACTTGTTAAATCTATAGTAGACCAACATGGTGGTGCTATAACTGCTAATAGTAAGGTTGGAGAAGGAAGCGAATTTAAGGTTACATTACCTAAATACAAAAGTGATAGTAATGATACCTATGAATATACAATAGGTGCTGTTGATTTAGAATTATCTGATATATGTTATCAAAAATATAATTAGTTTTAAAAGTAAACCTATATTTATTATTGAATGTTATAATAAATGTAGGTTTAATTTTATTCTTTACAAGGAGGTTTTAAAATGAGAGAAATACATGTAGATGAAATAATTTCTAAAGTTAAATTGCTATGTATTGATGCAAATTATAATTTATCTTCTGATATAAAAAATGCTTTTAACTCTTTTAAAGAAAAAGAAAAAAGCGATCTTGGAGCTAACATACTAGATATACTTTTAGAAAATAGTAGTATTGCATCAAATGATAAAATGCCTATGTGTCAAGATACAGGAATGGCTATTGTATTTGTAGAAATTGGTCAAGAGGTTTATATAAAAGGTGGTCTTTTAGAAGATGCTATAAATGAAGGTGTAAGACAAGGATATGAAGAAGGATATCTTAGAAAGTCAGTTGTTAAAGATCCTATAAATAGGGTGAATACAGGTGATAACACACCATGTATTATTCACTATAATATAGTTTCAGGTGATAAACTTAAAATAACAGTTGCACCTAAAGGATTTGGCAGTGAAAATATGAGCCAAATAAAAATGTTAAAGCCATCTGAGGGAATAGAAGGAGTTAAAGATTTTATATTAAAGGTTGTAAAAGAAGCAGGACCTAATGCATGTCCTCCTATGGTTGTTGGAGTAGGTATAGGTGGAGATTTTGAAAAGTGTGCTATTTTAGCTAAAAAAGCGCTTTTAAGACCTATTGATAAACATAGTGAAAACCAATTTTATAAAGATTTAGAAATTGAAATGCTTGATAAAATAAATAATCTTGGAATAGGTCCACAAGGCTTTGGAGGATATACTACAGCTATTGGGATAAATATAGAGAGTTTTCCTACACATATAGCAGGATTACCTGTAGCAGTAAATATTAGCTGTCATGCAACAAGACATAGCAGCACTGTTATATAATATAGGAGGATTAATATGAGTATAAAAATAAATACACCTTTAACAGAGGATAAAATAAAAAATTTAAAAGCAGGAGATAGTGTTTTAATAACAGGATATATATATACAGGAAGAGATGCAGCTCACAAAAGAATGATAGAAACCCTTGAAAAAGGAGAAGAGCTTCCTATAAATATAAAAAATGAAACAATATATTATTTAGGACCATCTCCAGCAAAAAAAGGTCAAATAATAGGTTCAGCAGGTCCTACAAGTAGTTATAGAATGGATGCTTATACACCAACTCTTTTAAACCTTGGATTAAAAGGAATTATAGGTAAGGGAAAAAGAAATAGTGAGGTTATAAATTCAATAGTAGAAAATAAAGCAGTATATTTTGCTGCAATAGGTGGAGCTGCTGCTTTAATATCTAAATGTATAAAGTCAAGTGAAATAGTTGCTTATGAAGATCTTGGAACAGAGGCTATTAGAAAACTTTATGTTGAAGATTTTCCAGCAATTGTTGTAGTAGATAGTGAAGGTAAAAACTACTATGAAATTGGACAAAGAGAATACTTAAGTAAAAATATTTAATTAGTATATAAGATTATCTTTAGTACAAAATAAAAAGGGGTGATTTTATGCAAACCTTTTTAAAGCATATTATAGAGAGTAATAAAAGCATTGTTAATGAAGGTAATCTTGCTAGTTATATACCACAGCTTACTAAAGCTAATAAAAATGACCTTGGAATATATATTGTAACTTTAAATGGAGAAGAGTATTTTGCAGGAGATTATAATGTTGAATTTACTCTTCAAAGTATATCAAAGGTTATAACACTAATGCTTGCTATTTTAGATAATGGTAAAGAAAAAGTTTTTTCAGTTGTAAATGTAGAACCATCAGATGAAATGTTTAATTCTATTATAAATCTTGAAATTAAAGATGCATCAAGACCTTTAAATCCAATGATAAATGCAGGTGCTATTGCAACAACTTCACTTATAAAAGGAAATAATAAAAATGAAGTATGTAATAGAATACTTGAATTTACTAGGAAAATAACAGGTAATGATTCAATAGAAATAGATTATGAAGTATACAGATCTGAAAAAGAAACAGGATATAGAAATAGAGCACTTGCTAACTTTATGAGAAGTACAAATGTATTTAATGATGATCCAGATGATGTGTTAGATTTGTATTTTAAACAATGCTCTATTAAAGTGACAACAAAAGATGTAGCTAGAATAGGTGCTATGCTTGCTTATGATGGAATACTTCCTTGGAGTGGTGAAAAAGTAATATCAAGGGATATAGCTAGAATAGTAAAAACTATTATGGTTACATGTGGTATGTATGATGAGTCAGGAAAATTTGCTATTGATGTTGGAATCCCAGGAAAAAGTGGGGTATCAGGTGGAATATTAGCTGCAGCTCCTAAACTTATGGGAATTGGTGTATATGGACCATCGCTTGATAGTAGAGGAAATAGTATAGCAGGAATGAGTGTTTTAAAAAAATTATCAAAAGAATTAAGATTAAGTATATTTTAAAAAGGACCAATATTGGTCCTTTTTAAATTTTATAATTACTATTTAAATGAGTTTTTATTTCTGCTAATGGTATTTTAAATTCTATTATACCTGAAGAATAAGGAGCTATTTCATATAAGCTGTAATAAATAACTAAGCTATAATTTGTTAGATAAAAACTTTGATTTTTATCTAACTTATCTATAACTGACATTGCATCATCAAAGAAAATATCAGGATCTTCTTCAATTGATGTTTTTATATATTCTTTAAGCAAAGGTTTATAGTCAAAACCTTCTTTAAATATATTGTTTAAGTTTATTTTAATACCTGTACTTAAATCAAAGTTGTACGGCTGTTTTATAGTGTTTCCATGGGCGCCACCTGTATAGGTATAAAATGTAACTGGAATGCTTAGTAGTTTAGAATTTTTAAAGGTAACATCATAATTTACAATAGCTTCATATGGAATAAACTCAAAAGAATGTTTTTTACTTTCCTCAAATGCTTCTTTAGCAGATGTTTCAATTTGATTTTTAAAACTTAGTATATCATTTTTTAAAGCGGAATTTATTATTTTTTCTACATTTTTGTTGCTATAACTTACAATAGGAATTTTAATATCTACATTAATATAATCATTAGAATATTTAGTTTCACTAAATGATATATTAACAGGAGAAGTATTTGCTTTAGCTATTGTAGGAATAAAAAGAAATATAGATAAAATAAAAAGCTTGAGATATATTTTCATAAAAATGCCACCTTTCAGGAAAATACTAATATTAGTATTAACCAAAACTCATTTTAAAATGAAAATATATTATCCCAAGCCATGTACTAATTCCCAAAGGAATGAGATTTGTTTTTTAACCATTTATTTAAAAATAATACTAATGATAAAGAAAATACAATTACTATTAACATTAGTGTATTTGCAGTTTTAGTATCTGATGATTCAACAGCTGTATATATAGCTATTGGTATTGTTTGAGTTTTTCCAGGAATATTTCCACATACCATAAGTGTTGCTCCAAATTCACCAAGAGCTCTTGCAAATGAAAGAATAAATCCTCCTAAAAGACCTGGAAATGCAAGAGGTAGTGTAATTGAAAAAAACGTTTTTATCTTAGATGCTCCAAGATTCATAGCGGTTTTTTCATATAATGGATCAATTGATAAAAATGCTGATTTAGCATTTTGATACATAAGTGGAATAGAAACAATTACACTTGCAATTACACCTGCTATCCACGTAAATACTAAACTACTACCTGTAAGTTCTATAAAAATTTTTCCTATAAATCCGTTTTTACCTATTACAATTAATAATAAATACCCTAAAACAGAAGGTGGTAAAACCATAGGAAGAATTATAATAGAATCTAAAAAATCTTTTCCCCTAAAATCATACTTTGTAAATATCCTTGCTAAAATAATACCTAGAATAACTGTGAAAATGCTAGAAATACTTGCTATTTTTAGAGAAATTAATATTGGGTCAAATATCATTTTTTATTTTATAACAACAAATCCATTTTTCTCAAATTTGTTTGCATTTTCTTTTATGTAAGTTAAAAACTTTTCAGCAAGGTCTTTTTGTGGAGAATTATCTATAACAGCTGCTGGATAGATAATTGGTGAGTGAGTACTTTCATCAAATGTAGCTACTACATTTACTTTATCAGAACTGTTTGCATCTGATAGGTAAACAATACCAGCATCTACTTCACCAGTTTCTACATAGTTTAAAACAGATTTAACATCTTTTGCAAAAACTATTTTTTTATCTTTTTCTAAAGAATCCCATAAGTTAAGTTTAGTTAAGCTTTCTTTAGAATATTTTCCAACAGGAACACTTTCTGTTTCACCTAAAGCTATTTTTGAAACCTTAGATAGGTCTTGAATAGACTTTACCTTATTACCATCTTTTGGAGTAATAAGAACTAGTTTATTTTTAAATAAATCAACCGGTTTTGAAGCAAGATTTTTATCAGAAACAATTTTCATATGTTTTTTAGATGCTGAAATAAATACATCACAAACATCGGCTTGAACTATTTGGTTAGCTAGTGTACCAGAACCTGCAAGGTTGTATTCAAGCTTAACTCCTTCTTTCTTTTCAAAATCAGCTTTAATATCATCTAAAGATTCTTTAAGGCTAGCTGCTGCAAAAACCCTTAAAGTAGGAGTTTCCTTTGCTGCATCCTTAGTAGCATCTTTTGCACCTGAACATGAAACAAATACGAAACATGAAACAATAAGTGCTAAAATAATACTTAAATTTAGTTTTTTCATTATAAATCCCCCTTAACGTTATTTCATATAAAGTATAACGTATGAGTAATATAATGTAAATAGTAGAAAAATGTTTTCATAACTAAAAATATTTTTTAAATATATTGTTAATACTTTCCTCACATTCTTTTTCAAATTTAGAGTAAGAAT
This sequence comes from Bacillota bacterium, assembly GCA_023389275.1. Classification (GTDB taxonomy): domain Bacteria; phylum Bacillota; class Clostridia; order Clostridiales; family Caloramatoraceae; genus Clostridium_AB. Next base: position 84,730 of record JAEWEN010000023.1, on the reverse strand, counting down.
CTATCATTTTTTTTGCTTCTTCAGTTAATGTTGAACTTCCTCCATTAGCTCCTCCAATTTTTTTTATTAAAAGTTTTGTATCTAATCTTTTTTCAATAGATTTTATTAAACTATGTGCTTTGTTATATGACATTCCTATTGTTTTAGCTGCTTCTGAAAGTGATCCGGTTTTTTCAACTTCTTGAAGAAGAACTAAAGGTCCCTTGCCAAAAACTTTTCCTTCATTATCAAGCCATAACTTAAATTTTGCTTTCATAAAAAGGTCCCCCTTTACAACTTTATAATAATATAATACCAAAAATATATAAATATTGTATAAATACTAAGATTAAATATAGAAAGTATAAAAATAAATCAAACTTATATGGAAAAAATATGGAAACCAATTAAGAAAAGTTAGTTTTGTTACGAAATATAAGAAATGTAGTTGTTTTTGATGTTGAGTAGATGCTTTAAATTATGTGAGGTGTATAATGAGGTTAGTTAATTTAGCAAATGTTAAACCTGGTGATGAACTTGCTCAGAATATTATAAGTAAGGAAGGAAAAATTTTATTAAAATATGGAATATGTTTAACACAAGTTTATATAGATAAGCTTTTAAAACTAGGTATAGATTTAGTTTATATTAAAGATAAAAACTTAGAGGATATTGAAGGAGTAGACCCTAAATTTATGAAACTTAAAACTGATATAATGAAGTCATTTTCCAGTGTTTTTTCAAATGCTCAGTCTTCTTATATTAAAATAAATGATACTGAAAGTGTAGTTAAAGAAATGATAGACTATCTTCAGGAAAATAAAAATATTAATTCAAGTTATTTAACAGAATTAAAAACACATGATAATTACACATATGTACATTCTTTAAATACGTCAGTTATTAGTTTGTACTTTGGCGTAAAAAAAGGTTTTAATAAAAATATGCTTTTAGACCTTGGAATAGGAACTATATTACATGATATAGGAAAAACAAAGGTTCCTCTTAATATATTAAACAAAAAAGGTAAGTTAACAGATGAGGAATTTGATGAAATGAAAAAGCATCCTATATATGGTTATGAGATTGTTAAAAACTTAAAAGGAATAGATGAAAGAGCTAAAAAAATTGTTTTAGAGCATCATGAAAGAATAGATGGAACTGGTTATCCATTTGGTAAAACAGGAGATAAAATATCTTACTATGCAAAAATAGCCTGTATTAGTGATGTTTATGATGCTTTAATAAGTGACAGAGTATATAGGAAAGGATTTCCCCCTCATGAGGCATATGAAATTATAATAATGAATAGTGGAAGAATGTTAGATGAAGAGCTTGTAAAGCTTTTTAAAAAGAGTTTTTCAATGTATCCTTTAGGAGTAGAAGTAGTTTTAAATAATGGATATAAAGGATTTGTAGTAGGAAATAATGAAGGATTTCCAGATAGACCTATTGTAAGAATTGTTAAAAACGATTTAAATCAAGAAATAACACCTTTAGATATAAACTTACTTGAGATTCTTAATATTTCAATTAAAAATATAATAATTTAATATTCTAACAATTTTCATTATATAAAATATTTTTAAAATACGATCATTATACTTTGGATAATATTTATATTTCGATATGTGTAGAAAGTTTTTCTAATGTTAAGTATTTATTAATAATGAATTTGTGTGGAAAACTTATGTTTTATTAGATAATGTTTAAAAACATTAATAATATGAAGGTAAGCTTATTAAACACGGTTTTGAAAGACTTTGCATATATAATATAATCATGATAGACGGTAAAGGAAGGCTTCTTTGGAAATTATTATTATTATTTAAACAATTAAAAGGAGGATTTCATTATGATACCAATGTATTATGTATTTCACAATGCTAAAGTAGAAGAAAATAAAAAAGAGGATTATAGCACTATATTACCTTGCTCATTAATCACAGAGGCATATAAAATATTAGATAAAGAGTAATATTTAAATTTTAACCGATTATTATTAAACCTTAACAAAAGGAAGACATCATGAGATATACAGTAGTGAAGAATATAAATTATTTATAAGACCTATAATGATTTTAAAATCAATATAGGTCTTTATTATTATAAATTAAATATAAAAAGAAATAATATTAAGGTATCCATTTCAAAAATCCAATTTATATAGTATTATTTAATATAAATATTTGTAAGCAATAAAATTTTGAGGTGATAATTATGTTAGAATTAACTCCAAATTGTAAAATAGACAATGTTGCTTTTTTAGTAAGGGAAATAACTAAAAAAGTAGGGCAAAATTCAAAAGAGTATTACTCATTGCAAATAAATAGAGGTCTTAAAAATTATGATGCAAAAATTTGGAGTGGCGATGAAAAATACAAAAGCATAAAAAATGGAGATGCTGTTAAGATAAAAGGAATGGTTAAAGAGTTTAAAGGTAATATACAAATACATATAAATGAAATTCAGCTTGTTGATAACATAGAAGATGTTAAAGATGAACTACTACCTTTTTGTAGTAAAACAGAGGAAGAGTTAAGAAATGAATTTAATAATATATTATCTACTATAAAAGATGAAAACATACTAAAACTTTTAAATAAAGTGTTTAGTTTACCTGATGTTGAAAAATACTTTTTTGAAAAATCAGCAGGGTCTGAAATACATCATGCATATGTAAGAGGTCTTGCTGAACATTCAATAGAAGTTGCAAAAAATACTATTGCTTTTTGTTCAATGGGATACTCTATAAAATATGATGTAGCAGTTACTATTGCACTTTTACATGATATTGGGAAAATATATGAGCTTTCAGAGTTTCCAGATAATAAATATACAGATATAGGAAAACTTCTAGGACATATAAGTATTGGAGCGAATCTTGTTAACAAGTGTATAGATGAAATAGAAGATTTTCCAAAGGAGTTAGGTATAGATATAATCCATGGAATACTTTCACATCATGGAAATAAAGAAATGGGTTCTCCAGTTGTTCCTATGACAATAGAAGCAATTGTAGTTCACAATGCTGATAAAGCAAGTGCAGAAGTAAATGCATTTTATCTAAGTATTAGAAGGGATAATACCACATCTAACTGGACAGATTACAATAATATATATAAAAGATGTATAAAAAAATATTAATCTTGTTAAATACATATTTATTATTTAAAATTAAGTAAGGAAAAGTATTTTACTTTTCCTTACTTAATTTTGGTATGTAGTACAATAAAATACAAAATCATTTTTAAGAAAAAATATATAATACACAAAGTGAGAGGAAAAATATGAAAGAAATTAAAATTACCCAAAATGAAGCAGGGCAAAGATTAGATAAATTTTTAAGAAAATATCTTAAGGATATGAGTCTTGGAAATATATATAAGGCTATAAGAAAAAAAGATATAAAGGTTAATGGATTAAAATCAAATGAAAAATACATTTTAACTGAAGGCGATGTGCTAACTTTTTACTTTAATGTAAATGAAGAAGCTAAGAAAAAAGAGGATAAGAAAATAATAAACAAAATAATAGATATAGAATATGATTTTGATATTGTTTATGAAGATAATAATATTTTAGTGGCTAAAAAAGATAAAGGAGTTTTAACTCATCCAGATGAGGGAGATGAAGCTACTCTTACATGTCAGGTATTAGCATATTTATTTGATAAAGGTTTATATGACCCAGAAAAGGAAAAAACTTTTTCTCCATCTCCTTGCAATAGGTTAGATAAAAATACAGAAGGACTTATTATATTTGCTAAAAATTATGAAGCTTTAAAAGCTATTAATGAAGCTATTAGACATGGGGAAATTAAAAAATATTATATGGCTTTAACAGTTAAAAAGCCTAATGAAGGAAGTTTTACTGGATATATTCAAAAAGACATAAGAGCAAATAAATCACGTGTGTTTAATCATGAAGTAAGTAATTCTAAAAAAATAATAACAGATATTAAAATAGTAGATACAGTAGGACAATTTTCACAAATAGAAGTAGATCTTATAACAGGAAAGTCTCATCAAATAAGAGCTCACTTAGCTCATTTAGGATGTCCACTAGTAGGAGACCCTAAATATGGGGATAAAAAAGTAAATAGCTTTTTCCAAAATAAATATGGTCTTCAAGATCAAATGCTTGTAGCATATAAAATAGTATTTAAAAATATGCCAGATGCATTAGAGTATTTAAATGAAAAAACTATTTCAATAAATATTCCAAGTGAATTTAAAAAGATAAAAAATGATGTATTTAAATTTTAAGGTGTAAAAGTTATGGATTTGAAATTTAAAATAGATAAAAAGTTTAATAACACTAAGTTATCAGACTACTTAAAAACAGAAGCTGGACTTTCTACTAGAATAATTAGAAAGTCTTTAAAGGAACAAAGAGTTTTAGTAAATGGAGATGTAAAAAGAGCAAGATACAATCTTTTAGAAAATGATGAAATTGTAATAAAAATGAATACAGAAGAAACTCAAGACATATCTGCTGAAAATATTCCAATAGATGTTGTTTATGAAGATGAAGATATTTTAGTTGTTAATAAACCTCCTTTTATGGTTGTACATCCTACTAGAAGTCATCAAACAGGAACACTTTCTAATGCAGTAACTTACTATTTTAGAAGCAGGGGAGAAAATACAATAATAAGACTTGTAAATAGGCTAGATAGAGATACATCTGGACTTGTTATAATAGCTAAAAGCCAATATGCACATATGGCTATGGCTAAGAAAATGCAAAATAATGAAATTGAAAAAAGCTATATAGCAGTAGTAAAAGGAGAACTTATAGGAGAAGATACAATAAATAAACCTATAGGAAGGCCTAGTCAAGACTCTTTAAAAAGATGTGTTATGGAAGATGGACAAAGTGCAATTACCCATTATAAGTCTCTTTTACATAGCAAGGATATGTCTAAGGTAGAGGTTAAACTTGAAACTGGAAGATGTCATCAAATAAGAGTGCATATGGAAAGTTTGAATCATCCTATTATAGGAGATACTCTTTATGGAAGTGAAAGTGAACTTATACAAAGACAGGCACTTCATGCATATAAATTAAAATTTAATACAATTAGAGACAATACTCCACTAGAAATTATAGCAAAACTTCCAAGTGATTTAGAAAATTTAATAAATGAAATTAGAAAATAGAGAAAAAACTAGATAAATGTAAGTTTAAAGTTCTTGAGAAAAAATGGAAGTGGTAATATAATAGTTTTTAAGGGACAAATATGCTCGTTGAAGAAATAGGTGATATTTATATTATCTAAGCTATTTGTCTAAATTTTGTTGAGGAGAATTGCCACTCCTCTTTTTTTTATTTAGAATTTTAAATTTATAAATAAAATTTAAAAGAGGATAATAAATATGAAAGAAACAGCGATACTTTTAATGGTAGCCTCTATAATATCTAAAATTATAGGCTTTTTAAGAGAAATAGTTTTAGCATATTTTTATGGAGCTTCTTATATAAGTGATGCATATTTAATAGCTATAACTATTCCAGGAACTATATTTGCTTTTATAGGAGCAGGTCTTGCTACAGGATATATACCTTTATATAGTAGAATAGAAAAAGAAAAAGGGTTAGGGGTTGCAAATAAGTTTACAAGTAATGTAATAAATTTTGTAATGATTCTTTGTACAGTAATAGCTTTAATAGGTCTTGTTTTTACAGCACCTATTGTAAAAATGTTTGCAGCAGGATTTGAAGGAGAAACATTAAATATAGCAGTTTTAATAACAAGATTTAGTATAGTAGGAGTTTATTTTACTGCACTTGTTTACATATTTACAGCTTATTTAAACCTTAAAAATAGTTTTTTAATTCCAGCTCTTGTTGCTATTCCTATGAATATTGTTGTAATAGCTTCATATGCAATAAGCTCTAAAACAGGAGTATGGGTTTTAGGAGTTGGAACATTTTTATCAATGGCTGTTCAAATGGTATTTTTAGCTCCATTTATTAAAAAAACAGGTTACAAACATAAACTAGTTTTAGAAACTAAAGATGAAGATTTTAGAAAAATGATTAAACTTGCTATACCTGTTATTATAGGAATATCAGTTAATCAAATAAATACATTGGTTGATAGAACAATAGCATCTTTAATATCAGAAGGGGCTATAAGTTCTTTAAATTATGCAGTAAAACTTAACGGATTTGTACAAGGTATATTTGTAATGAGTATAGTAACTGCAATGTATCCTTTAATATCAAGAATGGGTGCTGAAAATAATATAAAAGGACTAAAAGATAGCTTAAAAGAATCTATTGTAAGTGTTAGTTTACTAGTTATTCCAGTAACTATAGGTGCTATGATTTTTTCAACTCCTATAGTTAGGCTTTTATTTGAAAGAGGAGCATTTAATGAAGAAAGTACCCTAATGACTTCAGGAGCGTTGTTTTTCTATTCAATAGGAATGATAGGATATGGTCTTCGTGAAGTTATATCAAAGGCTTTTTATTCTCTTCAGGATACAAAAACTCCTATGATAAATGCTGCTATTGCCGTTTTAATAAATATAGTTCTTTGTATTATACTTTCAAGATTTATGGGACTAAATGGACTTGCTCTTTCAACAAGTATAGCAGGTATTTTATGTACAATAACATTATTTATAAGTCTTAGAAAGAAAATAGGTTCTATAAGCTTAAAATCTATTATAATATCAATGGGAAAAATATTAATAGCATCAGCTGCTATGGGTATTTTAGCTAAAATAACATTTAATATACTATATAATCCTTTAGGCGAAACATTAAGTTTAGTATGTGGTATATTAGTTGGAATGATTGTTTACTTTGTTTTTGTTTATTTTATGAAAATAGAGGAATTTAAATCAATTTTAGATATGTTTAAAAATAAAATAAGAAGAAAATAAAATTAAAGGAAATATGATATGTATTATCATGTTTCCCTTTTATATTTATATTTTAATTAAAAGTGAAAAAATTAACAATATGGCGTATTTCGTGTATAATATAAAGGAAAGAGTTGATTTTAACTTTAAGTTCTAATATATTATATAGAAAGATTGTGATTTTTTATAATATGGTATATTTTCGCAGAGGAATAATTATGATATAAATAGTATATGAAATTTATTAATTCACTATAAATTTTAACTTTAAAAGGAGAAAAGTGCACATGGTAAATATAAACGATTTATTAAGTGGGAAAGAGAAAGTTTCAGTTATAGGACTAGGATATGTAGGTATGCCTTTAGCAGTTGCTTTTGCAAAAAAATTAAAGGTAGTAGGATTTGATATTAATAAGGAAAAAGTGCAAGAATACTTAGACGGAATAGATGCTACAAATGAAGTAGGAAATGAAGCTATTAAAAATACAACAGCAGAGTTTACATTTGACGAAAATAGAATAAAAGAATGTAAATTCCACGTAGTAGCTGTACCTACACCTACAAACGAAGATAAAACACCTGACTTAAGACCAGTTTTAAGTGCAAGTAGAACTGTTGGAAGAAACCTTACCAAGGGCTCAATAGTTGTATATGAATCAACAGTTTATCCAGGAGTTACAGAAGATGAGTGTATTCCTGTGCTTGAAGAGGCATCAGGACTTAAATGTGGAGTAGATTTTAAAATAGGATATTCACCTGAGAGAATTAATCCAGGAGATAAGGTTCATAGATTAGAAACAATAGTAAAAGTAGTTTCAGGAATGGATGAAGAAACACTTGAAACAATTGCTAAAGCTTATGAGCTTATTATAGAAGCAGGTGTTCATAGAGCATCAAGTATTAAAGTTGCAGAAGCATCAAAAGTAATTGAAAACTCACAAAGAGATGTAAACATAGCATTTGTAAACGAGTTATCTATGATGTTTGATAAAATGGGTATAAATACACATGATGTTTTAGATGCAGCATCAACTAAATGGAACTTTATAAAACTTAATCCAGGATTAGTTGGAGGACACTGTATAGGAGTAGATCCATTTTATTTAATTCACAAAGCTAAGGAACTTGGATATGAATCTCAAGTAATGGCAGCTAGTAGAAGAATAAATGATGGTATGGCAAAATTTGTTGCAGACAATACAGTTTTAAGCTTAATAAAAGCTGATAAAAAAGTAAAAGGTGCAAAGGTTGGAATACTTGGATTTACATTTAAAGAAGATTGTCCAGATACTAGAAACACTAAGGTTATAGATATTATTAAATCTCTTAAAGAGTATGGTATAGATGCTTTAGTTACAGATCCAGTAGCCGAAAATAAGGAAGTTCAAGAAGAGTATGGAATAAGTCTTACTTCATATGATGAATTAAGCTCTCTAGATGCTGTAATAGTTGCAGTATCTCATACAGAGTATAGAAATTTAACTATAGATGATATTAAAAAGCTATTTGCTAAAAAATGTGATAACAAAGAAGTAGCTGTTTGCTCAAATGAGAAAAATGTAATAATAGATGTTAAAGGAATAGTAGATAGAAAAGCTGTTGGCGAAGATGTTATTTACTGGTCTTTATAAAGGAAAGACTTCTAGAATTTTCTAGAAGTCCTTTTTTATGCTGATTTTCTAATATTTCTTATAAACTTCTTTTTATATGTTGTTAAATAAAGAGGTATGTAGAATATAAAATATGAGAAATAATATAAAAGTATTACTAAAGGTGTATAGGTAACGTTTTTAAAAAACATCATACAAGTTCCATATTGCATAAGAGCACAAAAACAGGGAATTATAATACATTGATTTATATCTAATTTAAATTTAAAAGACTTTTGTATAACATAAAAGTTAACAATTATTGCAAATACCGCAGATATTAAAAAGTTAAGAGCATATCCTTTTACTGTAAGTGAAGGCATTGATAGAAAAATATATACTAATATAACATCTATAATAGATATTAATGTAGAGTTTATAAGAAGGCTTCCTTGTTTTCCAAGTCCATTTAATATTGAAAAAGATATTATTTGTATATAAACAATAGGAAGCGGAATAGCTAAAAGACTTAAAAGATATCCTACATATCCGTCATTATAGAAAAATATGCCAATAGACCTTCCTTTAACAAGAAGTAAAACAGCAGATGAAAAGCCTACAATAGCTGCTACTTTAATAGCTATATTTGTTCTATGGTTTATTATATATTCTTTACCAGAAGTTACTGCTTCTGATATAGATGGAATAAGAACTGTGCAAAGTGCATTAAGTATTATAGCAGGATAAAAAACTATTGTAAGAGCCATTCCTTCTATTTTTCCAAGAAGTGCAATAGCCTCTTCATGTGGAATTCCAGCTACCATTAATCTTTTAGGAATTAGTATTGTAAGTATCATAGAAAATACAGTAGATAATATTCCATTTAATGCTAGAGGAATAGAAAGTTTTAAAACATCAAATACAAGTGTTTTAAAGTCTTTACATTTACATTTAGGTACTTTTTTCATATACCCTTTATAGGATATATAAAATAAAATAATACTAAAAACTTCACCTATACTTATAACAAGCATAGCAGCAGCTGTTTGATATTCATATCCTAGATTAAGTGATTTTACAATTTTCATTAAAGGGAAAATCATAATTATTCTAAAAATCTTTTCAATAACATCTATAATAGCAGGTTCCAGCATTCTTTGAAGACCATAATATGTACCTTTAAAAACAGAGGATATGGAAATTATAATTAAAGCTGGACAAAAGGCTATAATAGAAAGTGTTGTTCTAGAGTCTGATAAAACATTTGTAGCTATAAATTTAGATAATAGTATAAGTAAAATAGTTATTAAAAGTGACCAAATAATTTCAAAAACACATAGTGCTTTTACTGTTTGGTGTAGTTCATAAAGTTTTCCAGCAGCTTTTTTTTCAGCAGCTACTTTAGAAAGCGTTACAGTAATTCCACCACCTGTTATACATAAAAATAGGGAAAAAACAGGGGTTACAAGTTGATAAAGTCCCATACCACTTGCTCCAAGTTCCCTTGATAAAAATATGGTATATATAAATATTAAAGTTCCAGTTAGTATATTAGATACAGTAAGTACTGCAGTTTTTTTAAAAAAAGAGGAGCCTTCCATACATCACCTTTAAATATTATTGTTATTTTATAATATGCTAAAAATAAAAGGCTATGACTACTACATTAATCTAGATTATATTGACATAAAAATTGTTTTATACTAAAATGTTAGATAATGAAAATTTAGATAATTAAATAGAATTTTTAAAAACAATGACAGGGAGTAGTAGGCTTGCAAAGGATTTCAAGAGAGTAGGATAAGCTGGGAACCTATAATTCTTACATTCTGAACTAGCCCTTGAGTTACCTAGCTGAATGTTTAGTAAGCATGGTCGGCATAGCCGTTATATAATTGAGAAAAAATTTGGGTGGTACCGCGAGACTTTTCGCCCCATAGTGGGGGAGAGGTCTTTTTTTGATTTAAATAAACAATAGAGGAAGTGAATTTAAATGTCATATTCAGTAGAAACAGATAGAAAATGGCAAAAGAAGTGGGAAGAAACTGAACTTTATAAGTTTGATGACTCAAAAGTAGATAAAAAGCTTTATTGCTTAGAAATGTTTTCATATCCATCAGGAGCAAAGCTTCATGCAGGACATTGGTATAACTATGGACCAACAGATACATGGGCTAGATTTAAAAGAATGCAAGGGTATAATGTATTCCAACCAATGGGATTTGATGCATTTGGACTTCCAGCTGAAAACTATGCAATAAAAACAGGAGTTCATCCACATGACTCTACTATGAAAAACATAGAAACAATGGAGAAGCAACTTAGAGGAATAGGTGCAATGTTTAACTGGGAAAACGAAGTAGTAACTTGTCTTCCAGATTATTATAAATGGACTCAATGGATATTCCTAAAGCTTTATGAAGCAGGACTTGCATATAGAAAAGAAGCACCTGTTAACTGGTGTCCTAGCTGTAATACTGTTCTTGCAAATGAGCAGGTTATAGATGGATATTGTGAAAGATGTTCAAGTGAGGTTACTAAGAAAAATCTTACTCAATGGTTCTTTAAAATTACAAAATATGCTGATGAGCTTTTAGAAAAGTTAGACGAACTAGATTGGCCAGATATGACTAAAAAAGTTCAGAAAAACTGGATAGGTAGAAGCGAAGGAGCTGAAATTGAGTTTTCAGTAGAAAATACAGATATTAAATTTAATGTATTTACAACAAGAGCAGATACACTTTATGGTGTAACATATGTTGTACTTGCACCTGAAAGCCCAATAGTTGATATGATAACAACTGCTGAACAAAAAAATGCAGTTGAAGAATATAAAGAAATGGCTAAAAAACAGTCAGAAATTGAAAGAATGTCAACATCTAAAGAAAAAACAGGTGTATTTACAGGAGCATATGCTATTCATCCTTTAACAGGAGAAAAAGTACCTGTTTGGATATCTGATTATGTACTAGCAACTTATGGTACAGGATGTGTTATGGCTGTTCCTGCACATGATGAAAGAGACTTTGAATTTGCAACTAAATTTAATCTTCCTATAAAAAGAGTTATTGAACCAGTAGATGGATCAGAAGTAGAACTTCCATATACTGAATACGGAAAACTTATAAACAGTGAAGAGTTTACAGGAAGTCTTTCAGCTGGTGCTAGAATTAACATTGTTAAAAAAGCTGAGAGTAACAATAAAGGCGAATTAAAAATTAATTATAGATTACGTGATTGGCTTGTATCAAGACAAAGATACTGGGGATGTCCAATTCCAATGATTCACTGTGATGATTGTGGAGTTGTACCAGTTCCTGAAAAAGATTTACCAGTAGAGCTTCCATATAATGTACAATTTACTCCAGATGGAGAATCACCACTTAAAAAATGTGATGAGTTTGTTAATACTGTTTGTCCAAAGTGTGGAAAACCAGCTAAAAGAGAAGCAGATACATTAGATACTTTTGTATGTTCTTCATGGTATTATTTAAGATATCCAGATAATAAAAATACTGATGAGGCATTTAGCAAAGAATGGATAAATAAAATGCTTCCAGTAGATAAGTATGTAGGTGGACCAGAGCATGCTGCTATGCACCTTTTATACGCTAGATTCTTTACAAAAGCTTTAAGAGACCTTGGATATTTAAACTTTGATGAGCCATTTAAATCACTTATACATCAAGGTATAATATTAGGACCAGATGGAAATAAAATGAGTAAGTCAAAGGGAAATGTAATTTCTCCAGATGATTATGTAAATGAATATGGTTCAGATGTATTTAGAATGTACTTAATGTTTGGATTCGGATATTCAGAAGGTGGACCTTGGAATGTAGATGGAATTAAATCAATGAGTAGATTTGTATCAAGAATAGAAAGATTCGTTGAAAGATTCCTTGAGATAAAGAAAGAAGGAAAATCAGATTCTAACATGTCTAAAGAAGAAAAAGAACTTAACTTTGTTCTTCACACTGCTATAAAAGGTGTTATTGATGATACTGAAAAGTTCCAATTTAATACTGCTATAGCTAGACTTATGGAACTTGTAAATGCTCTTTACAAATATGATAGTGATAAAGAAGTTAAAAATGTTGAGTTTTTAGAATCTGTTGTAAAAGATCTTTTAAGACTTTTAGCACCATTTGCTCCTCATATATCAGAAGAGCTTTGGGAGGTTGTTGGAGGAGATTACTCAATCTTTAACCAATCTTTACCTGAGTTTAATAAAGAGGCTTTAGTTCGTGATACAGTAGAACTAGGAGTGCAAATTAACGGTAAAGTTAGAGGAAAAGTAGAGGTTTCATCTTCAGCTAGCGATGAAGAAATTCAAAGTGTTGCTTTAAATGATGAAAAAATAAAAGACTTTATAGGCGACAAAGAAGTTAAAAAGGTTATAGTTATTAAAGGAAGACTTGTAAATATAGTTGTTAAGTAATAAAAAAAGGTTAGAAGAAATTCTTCTAACCTTTTTTATTGTACTTTTCTAAAAATTTTTCTAATTTTTCCATAGTTTCAATACTTAAAAAATGTTCCATTTGACAAGCATCTTTTTCAGCAACTTCTGAGGACACATTAAGTATATCTTCTAAAAAATACTTTATAAGTGTATGTCGTCTTATAATTTCAAGTGCTTTGCTTCTTCCAAGAGGTGTTAAGGTAACATCTCCATATGCTTCTTTTTCAACAAGTCCTAAGCTTTTTAAGTTATTAATAGCTTTATTAACACTAGGGCGGGAAACATTTTGCATATTTGCTATATCAATTGAACGAACAAATCCGTGTTGTTTTTCAAGTATTAAAATCGTTTCTAAATAATCTTCACTAGATTTTCCTAAAAAGTTCATATAAAAACTCCTTTATATTTTATATATCTATTATACCAAAATTACTAGAAAATTAAAAAATGATAGTGATTATCATTGACAGAGTAAGTTTGGATGTATATAATGGTAATAAAGTTATATTCGGGTAACAAAAGGGGTGAGAAAATATGCCTATTACAATGGCAAATATAGGAGAAAAGCTTACTGTAAAAAACATACTTGGAAAAAGTGATGTTAAAAAGTTTTTAGAAAGCCTAGGCTTTGTTAAAGAAGCAGAGGTTTTAATTGTGTCTAAAGTTATGGGAAACTTAATTATTAGTGTTAAAAGCACTCGTATAGCTATAGATAAAGATATGGCAAAATGTATTATGGTTTAGGGGGGGATAGTTTTGAATTTAAGTCAGTTAAAACCAGGAGAAAAGGGAAAGGTTCAAAAAATAGAAATTACAGGACCTGTTAAAAGAAGAATTATGGATATGGGAATTACTAAAGGAGTAGAGGTTTTAGTAAGAAAAGTAGCACCACTTGGAGATCCTATAGAGCTTACTATTAGAGGATATGAGCTTTCAATTCGAAAAGATGATGCTAAATATATAGTTGTAGAGTAATTTATAAGTTTATGTTAGTTTAAGCTAACAAAGGAGGGGTAAGTTTGTATAAGGTAGCACTACTTGGAAACCCTAACTGTGGGAAAACAAGTACATTTAATGAACTAACAGGAGGTACCCAAAATGTTGGAAACTGGCCTGGGGTTACTGTTGAGAAAAAAGAAGGAAGTCTTAAAGGTTATAAAAAAGATATTAAAATTATAGATCTTCCAGGTATATATTCTCTATCTCCATATACTTTGGAAGAGGTTATAGCTAGGGATTATATTATTAATGAAAAACCAGATGTTATTTTAAATATAGTTGATGCTTCAAATATTGAAAGAAATCTTTATTTAACAAGTCAGGCACTAGATCTTGATATACCAGTTGTAGTTGCCCTTAATATGATAGACATTGTAGAAAAAAGAGGAGATAAAATAGATGTAAAAAAACTTGAAGAAAAATTAGGAGTTAAGGTTGTTACCTTTTCTGCTCTTAATAGAAAAGGAATAAAAGAACTTATTGATACTATATATAAAGAGTGTAAAAATGCAAAATATTATGAGAGGAAATACTTTAAATTTAATAATATTGAAGAATATATATTTGAAGTAGAAAACCTTATTTTAAATAATACAGTTTATAAAGAAAATATAAGATGGACTGCTATAAAGCTTTTAGAAAAAGATGAAAAGGTTTTAGAAAATATAAGTATTCCACAAAATATTTTAAGTAGTATTAATAAAATAGCAGAAAAAATAGAAGAAAAATTTGATGATGATTTTGAAAGCATTGTTACAATGAATAGATATGATTCTATAGAGTCTATATGCAAATCATCAGTTAAAAAATCTTCAAATGTAAAAGAAACATTATCAGATAAAATTGATAAAATAGTTACAAATAGAGTGCTTGCACTACCAATTTTCTTTGGAGTTATGTGGTTTGTTTACTTTATATCAATTCAAACACTTGGAGATATGACAATTGGATGGATAGAAGGAGGCACTGAATCTTTATCAGAAATTACATCAACTGCCTTAGCTGGTATTGGAGTAGCACCTTGGCTTGAAGGACTTGTAGTAAAAGGGATTATATCAGGGGTTGGAGCTGTTTTAGGATTTGTACCTCAAATTATGATACTTTATTTGTTTATAGGACTTTTAGAAGATTGTGGTTATATGGCAAGAGTTGCTTTTATCATGGACAGGCTATTTAGAAAGTTTGGCCTTTCAGGTAAGTCATTTATACCAATGCTTATAGGGACAGGATGTTCAGTTCCTGGAATTATGGCATCTCGTACAATAGAAAACGATAAAGATAGAAAAATGACAATAATGCTTACACCGTTTATGCCATGTGGAGCAAAACTTCCTGTTTTTGCACTTTTAATAGGAGCGCTATTTCCAAAATCAGCTTGGGTTGCACCATCTATTTATATACTAGGAATAGTAATGATTATTATATCTGGAATTATACTTAAAAATACTATATTTAAAGGAGATCCTACACCTTTTGTAATGGAGCTTCCAGAATATAGATTACCTAAGTCAAAAGGTGTTTTACTTAAAATGTGGGAAAGAGGAAAAAGCTTTATTATAAAAGCTGGAACAGTTATTTTCTTTGCATCAGGACTTATATGGTTTCTTCAGTCATTTGATTTTTCGCTTCAAATGGTTGAAACAAATGAAAGTATCTTAGCTTCACTAGGTAAGGCAATAGCACCTATATTTGCGCCACTTGGATTTGGAAACTGGGAAGCTACAGTTGCTACTTTAACAGGATTTATAGCAAAAGAAGCTGTTGTATCAACATTTGGAATACTAGGGGGAATTGGTGAAGTAGACCCTGAGGCTATAACAACTCCACTTCTTTCTTATATAGGAGGAATGTTTACTCCAGTTAGTGCATATGCGTTTATGGCATTTACACTTCTTGCAGCTCCATGTTTTGCAGCAATAGGTGCAATGAGAAGAGAATATGGAAACTGGAAGTGGACATTTATAGCAATAGGATATCAAACAGGACTTGCTTGGATTGTAGGATTTTTAATATTCCAAATAGGTTCTGGAAATATAGTTAATTTAATACTTGGAGCTATAATAATTGGACTTATTATATTTACTGGAGTAAAATACTTTAAAAATAGTAAAAGTGGTACATGCCAAGGAGGATGTTCTGGATGTTCTTCTAATTGTAATAGTAAAATATCTTAAAATTTTTTAAAATATAAATTATTTTTCAAAATTTATTGTGTTCTTAGAAAGAGTAAGCTTAATAGCATATTTAAACTGTTTTAAAAAATATGTTTTAAGCTTATTTTTTAAAAATCCTATGTTGACACAAAGATTTGTAAGTGATAAAATTTAAAAAACATAGTTAACAAACCAATTAATGGTAAACAATAATCAATGGAGGAAAAGATAATGGAAATCATCAAGAGTAATGCAAAACAATTTTATTATGGTTTTTATTTTAGCTGGGGCTTTTATTATAGCGCTGGTTTTGAGTTTTGCAAAAAATTAAAGAATCTCTTGTATGAGTTTGAAATATATAATCTAATTGAAAAGAAAAATAGGATGTCGTTTATTTATTAAAAGACAGACTTAACTTAAACGTAGATATTTATATAAGGAGAACTCAAAAGAGTTCTCCTTTTTTAATTATAAAAAAGCTTTTCAGCTTAAAAAGTAATATATAGATTTTTGGAGGTAAGGAAATGATAGTAGTTATGAAACCAAATGTAACAAAGGAAGAAATTTTAAATTTAAGGGATAAACTTCAATCACCATGTTGTTCAGTACAAATAATAGAGGGAGTTACACAAACTATATTAGGACTTGTAGGAGATACAAGTATGGTAGATGCTAGTATAATTCAACAAAATAAATCTGTTGAAAAAATATTAAGAGTACAAGAACCATACAAAAGAGCAAATAGAGCATTTCACCCACAAGATACAATAATAAAAGTTAAAGATGCTCAAATCGGGGGAGATAAATTCTGTATTATGGCAGGTCCATGTTCAGTTGAGTCAGAAAATCAAATCGTAGAAATAGCCAAATCAGTTAAAGCTTCAGGAGCTACAGTTCTTCGTGGAGGTGCGTTTAAACCAAGAACATCACCATACAGCTTCCAAGGTCTTGGAATGGAAGGACTTGAGCTTTTAAATATAGCTAAAAAAGAAACAGGTCTTCCAATTATCACAGAGGTTATGTCAACAGCTTACGTACAAGCAGTTGCTGAAAATGCAGATATTATTCAAATCGGTGCTAGAAACATGCAAAACTTTGATCTTTTAAAAGAAGTTGGTAGAACAAATAAACCTGTTCTTTTAAAAAGAGGTCTTTCAGCTACAATAGAAGAGCTTTTAATGTCAGCTGAGTACATTATGTCAGAAGGAAATGAGCAAGTTATTCTTTGTGAAAGAGGAATAAGAACATTTGAAAACTTTACTAGAAATACTTTAGACTTAAGTGCTATTCCAGCTATTAAAAAGTTAAGTCACTTACCAGTTGTAGTTGATCCAAGCCATGCTGCAGGATTAAATTGGATGGTAGAACCTTTAAGTAAAGCAGCTGTTGCAGTAGGTGCAGATGGTTTAATTATTGAGGTACATAATGACCCTGCAAATGCTCTTTGTGATGGAAAGCAATCAATTAAGCCAGAAGATTTTGAAAGATTAGTAAATTCACTAAAAGGCATTGCTGAAATTAACGGAAAAAGAATATAAGTATACTTTAAGGGTTATCTTAAAGTAGGATAACCCTTAGTATTAATTTAGGGGGGATAGGCTTGTCGGATTTTAGATTTAATATATGTATAGTAGGACTTGGGTTAATAGGCAGCTCCTATGCTAAGGCACTTAGGAAAATAAATGTTAATAAAATTGTAGGGATAGACGTAAATGAATATACTTTAGATAAGGCTAAAAGGGAAAAAATTATAGATGAGGGTTATAAAGATGGAAAAGAGTGTCTTAAAGACGCTGATATTGTAATACTTGCAGTATATCCAGAGCTTACTGAAAGGTTTATAATAGAGAATATGGAGTACTTTAAAAAAGGGGCTATAATAACTGATAGTGCAGGTATAAAAGAATCTATTATAAATAATGTAAGCAAAAGTATAAGAGAAGATGTAGACTTTATTGGAGGTCATCCAATGGCAGGAAAAGAAGGATCAGGTATAGATAATGGATGTGAAACAATATTTAATGGTGCAAATTATCTTATAACACCAACTTCTAAAAATAAGCAAGAAAATATAGAGTTAATAGAAAAAATCGCTTATGCAATAGGTTGTAAAAATGTAGTTAAAATAGATCCTAAACAGCACGATAGAATTATAGCTTATACAAGTCACCTTCCTCATATATTAGCTGTGGCACTTGTTAATAGTGATATATTAGATAAAGATACTTCACTATTTGTAGCTGGAAGTTTTAGAGATGCAACAAGAGTTGCAGATATAAATGCTAGACTTTGGACTGAACTTATTATGCAAAACAAAGATGCTGTTATAGAGCAGTTAAGTTTATTTGAAGAAAACATATCAAAACTTAAAAATTCTATAAAACAAGATGATAGTGTGTCTTTAAGTAGTCATTTAGAGTTGGCAGGGGAAAAGAAAAGGAGGATTAAAATATATGTATAAGTTAGGTATAAGACTTTTTGATCATAGTTATCCAATATATATAGAAAAAGGATTATTTAATGATATTGGAAAGTACATTAAAGATGTTGCTAAAACAAATAAAATAGCTATAGTTACTGATTCAAATGTAGACGGTTTTTATGGGGATAAAATAGTAAATGCTCTTGAAAAAGAAGGCTTTGAAATAAAAAAAATAGTAGTAGCTCCTGGAGAAGAAAGTAAATCATTTAAAACATATGAAAGTGTATTAAATGAAATGCTTAAGTTTTCAATGACTAGAAGTGATCTTATTATAGCTTTTGGTGGAGGAGTTGTAGGAGATTTAACAGGGTTTGTAGCATCATCACTTTTACGTGGTGTAAATTTTGTTCAAATTCCAACAACACTTTTAGCTCAAGTAGATAGTTCAGTTGGGGGAAAGGTAGCTATAAACACAGACTATGGTAAAAATCTTGTTGGAGCATTTTATCAACCAGTAGGGGTATATATAGACCCGAACTTACTAAAAACCCTTGATAAAAGATATTTTGCAGATGGAATGGCAGAGGTTATAAAGTATGGTTGTATAAAAGACAAAAGACTATTTGATGATCTTTTAAGCTATGATGAAAAAGAACTTGATACCTATATAGAAAAGGTAATATACACATGTTGCAATATAAAAAGACAAGTAGTTGAAAAAGATGAAAAAGACCATGGAGAAAGAATGCTTTTAAACTTTGGTCATACTATAGGACATGCTATAGAAAAATACTTTGATTATAAAGGCTTTACACATGGAGAAGCTGTTGGTCTTGGAATGTATATGATAAGTAAAATGGCAGAAAAACTTTCTGAAACAAAGGAAGGAACAAGTGATTCTATAAAAGAAATATTAAAAAAATATTCACTACCAACATTAGTTGAGCTTGAATATAAAGAAGATGTTTTAAATACTATTGGGCTTGATAAGAAAAACATGGGTAAAACTTTAAGTATAATACTTTTAAACGAAATAGGGTCTTCATATATTAAGAAAATAAACATTAGTGAAATAGAAAAGTACATTGATTTTAATTAATAAGGAGGATAAAAAATGAGTAGAGTTAAAATAATTCCAAAAAATTTAAAGGGAAGTGTTACTATACCTCCATCTAAAAGTTTATCTCACAGAGCAATTATTTGTTCATCTCTAGCAAATGGAGAAAGCACAGTAGAAAACATTCTTTTTTCAAAAGACATAATAGCAACTTCCAAGGCAATGGAAAGTCTTGGAGTGAAAATGAAGTTTAATGAAAATAGTATAGATATTAAAGGAAGTGGAGAATTAAAACTTGTAAATCCTATTATAGATTGTAATGAATCAGGTTCTACACTTAGATTTATGATACCTTTAGCTATGATTCCAGATGAAGAAGTTACTTTTGAAGGAAGTGGAAGACTAGTTACAAGACCTTTAACTACTTACTATGAAATATTTGACAAAGAAGGAATTAAATATAGCTCTAAAGAAGGATTACCTTTAACTGTTAAAGGCAGCTTAAAGCCTTCAGTTTATGAGGTAGAGGGAAATATAAGCTCACAGTTTATAACAGGACTTATGTTTACACTTCCACTTTTAAATGGAGACTCTACTATTAAAGTTATTGGAGATTTAGAATCTAAAGGCTATGTAGACCTTACAATAGATATGTTAAAACAATATGGTGTTGAAATTGAAAATAAAGACTATAAAGAGTTTTTTATAAAGGGAAATCAAAAATATATTTCTCAAAACCATAGAGTAGAGGGAGACTATTCTCAAGTTGCATTTTGGATAGTTGCAGGACTTTTAGGAGATAAAATTACATGTCTTGATATGAGAAAAGATTCTCTTCAAGGAGACAGAGAAATAATAGATATAGTTAGAACAATGGGAGCTAAAATAGAGGTTTTAGAAGATAGAATAATAGTACATCCAAGTAAAACTTATGGCTCAGTAATAGATGCATCACAGTGTCCAGATCTTGTTCCAGCATTAGCAGCTCTTGCTTCAGTTAGTGAAGGTAAAACTATTATTAAAAATGCTGAAAGAGTAAGGATTAAAGAATCAGATAGACTAGAAGCTATGAGATGTGAACTTAATAAATTAGGTGCAGATGTTGAAGAAACTAAAGATGGACTTATTATTAATGGAAAGTTTATGTTAAACGGTGGAGAAGTAGATGGATGGAATGACCATAGAATAGTTATGGCATTAGCAGCTGTTTCATCAAGATGTATGGGAGAAATTATAATAAATGATAGTCAGGCTATAACAAAATCATATCCAACATTTTTTGAAGACTTTAAAGCATTAGGAGGAGAAGTACATGAGCTCGATGTTAGGTAAAAAAATAAAGGTATCAGTTTTTGGAGAGTCCCACGGAAAAGCTATAGGAGTTGTTGTAGACTCTTTTCCACCAGGATTTGAAATAGATTTAGACAAAGTAAATTTTGAAATGGCAAGAAGAGCTCCTGGAAAAACAAAAATGTCTACTCCAAGGCAGGAAAAAGATCAATATGAAATAGTAAGTGGTTTTTTTGAAGGAAAAACAACAGGAACTCCTCTTTGCTCTATAATAAGGAATTCAGATACAAAGTCAGGGGACTATAGTCTTTTAAAGGATATTGTAAGACCAGGACATGCAGACTTAACTGGAAAATTAAGATATAAAGGGTTTAATGATTATAGAGGTGGAGGACATTTTTCAGGAAGACTTACTGCACCTATAGTTTTTGCAGGAGCAGTTGCAAAACAAATATTAGAAGAAAAAGGTATATATATTGCAAGTCATATATCAAAACTTTCTAATATAAAGGACAAGGATTTTGATGCCGTTAATGTAAAATATGATGATATTAAAGATTTAAAAAATATGAGACTTCCTGTTTTAGATAAAAGTATTGAAAAAGATATGGAAGATGAAATATTAAAAATGAGGGAAAACTTAGATTCAGTAGGTGGAATTATAGAAACTGTTGTTTTAAATATGCCAGGGGGAATAGGTAGTCCTATATTTGACTCTGTTGAAAGTATAATAGCTAGCGGAATGTTTTCAATACCAGCTGTAAAAGGTGTAGAGTTTGGAAAAGGATTTGATATAGCTAATATGAAAGGGTCTGAAGCTAATGATGAGTATTATTTAGAAAATGGTGAAATAAAAACATACACTAATAATAATGGTGGAATACTTGGGGGGATAACAAGTGGAGCACCGATTACATTTAAGGTAGCTATAAAACCTACACCATCTATATCACAAAAGCAAAAAAGTGTTAATGTATCTACTATGGAAAATTCAGAGCTTGAAATTGTAGGAAGACACGACCCGTGTATACTGCCAAGGGCTGCAGTTGTAGTAGAAGCGGTAACAGCATTATGTATACTAGATTTATTAGCTTTAGAAGAATGCTAGGGGGTTTTTTGGTATGGCAGACTTAGATTTAAATGAAATTAGAGGGGAAATCGACAAAATAGATAATGAACTTTTAAAACTTTTCCAAATGAGAATGGATGCTGTTTTAAAAGTTGCTGAGTACAAAAAAAGAAATAACTTAGCAGTTTTAAATAAAAAAAGAGAAGAAGAAATTATTGAAAATCATCTTAATACTATAGAGAAAAAAGAATATAAAAAAGAAGTTGAAAAGTTTTTAAATTCTTTAATGGAAATAAGTAGACAATCTCAAAGAAATTTTCTTTTAGGAAATGAAAATATAAATGCTTCATTTGAGGAAAATGGAATGAAAATTACAAAGGATACTGTAGTTGGATTTCAAGGAGTTAAAGGCTCTTATAGTGAAGAGGCTTTAACTGAATACTTTGGAGATTGTGTTAAAACAAAGTCCTTAGAACATTTTGAAGATGTTTTTAAAGAATTAAATGAAAAAACTATAGACTATGGTGTAATTCCAATAGAAAATTCATCAACTGGAGGAGTGCTTGAAGTATATGACCTTTTAGATAAATATGAATTTAGTATGGTTGGAGAAATGTGTATAAAAATAAACCATAGTTTAATAGCATCACATAACGCAAATTTTGAAACTATAAAAAAGGTATATTCTCATCCACAAGGACTTAGTCAATGTAGTGAGTTTTTGAAAAACTATAATTGGGAAAAAGTGCCTTATACAAACACTGCAGCTAGTGTAGAGCTTGTTGAAAAAAGTGGTAGTAATGAAATAGCTGCTATTGGAAGTAGTAGAGCAGCAAATATTTATAATCTAAAAGTATTAAAAGAAAATATAAATACCAACTCAACAAATACAACAAGATTTTTAATAGTTTCAAGAGACTCTTATATAAATAGTGAGTGTAATAAAATAAGTATTGTATTTGCTATAGATCATAAAATAGGATGTTTGTATAATGTACTTAAGTATTTTTCAGAAAATGAAGTTAATATGCTTAAAATAGAATCAAGACCTATAAAAGAAAGACCTTGGGAGTATATTTTTTACATAGATTTTGAAGGAAATATAAATGATGCTAAGGTTAAAATAGCTCTTGAAAGTATAAAAGATAATACTAACTATTTTAGACTGCTTGGAAATTATAAGTCATTTGGGGAAAATAATCATCTTTAACAAAAATAGCTATGGATTATCCATAGCTATTTTTTAATATCACTTTAAAATGAAATATTAAGAAAACTTCTACATTTTGTATAAAAAAACATATATAATAATTATAAGACTAGTTTCCATAGTCATTTATAAGTTTCTTTACAACCTTTGTTATAACATTTGCTTGAGCTGTAAGTGACATAACAATTAAAAATACAAGTATTTTTTCTTCGTCTTTACCTGATATATTATATTCTTTTAAAAGATCAGATAAAAGTTTTTCATTTAAAACTTCGTTTTTAGAAAAATCTTTTATAACTTCTCCTTGAAATTTAGAAAAAGCCTTGTATGCATTTTCCCAAGAAATAATATCGTCATCAGGGGTATTTATGTGGTTAAAAGCTAGGCTAAAAACTTTTTTTATCTCTTCTTGAGTAAATATTGGTCGCATATAGCTTATTAAAATAAGCTGGATTAAGTGACTAGATGAATAGCCTCTTTTTTTACCATCACATGGTTTAGATATAACTTCACTTTTTACATAGTTTTGAATTATGTTAGTAGTGAATTTTTCATCTTCAAATTTATCATTTAAATATGATGTAACCTGTGATAAGAAAAGTTCGTAATTTGGTATCTCTTCATATGATATAACACTAGATTTTGAAACATCATCAATAATCTTACTAAGGGATTCCATAGAAAAGTTTTTATCCATAATAAAACCTCCCTTTAATTGCTTCAATAATATAATCTATTTTAATTATATAGTATATTATACCTTGTTACAAGTTAATTAAAAACCTATAAATACTTTGAAAACATAAGGAAAAAAGAGGTATTAAAAGAAAATAAGAGTTTTTCAAATTAAAATTACTTAAGTGGTATTAAATAACCTATTAAAGGTTAAAAGATAACTTGTTAAGTGGTAAGTAATACTTTATAATTAAGTTATAGAAATGAATCGGAGGTGGTGAGAATTAAGAAGCAAGGAATTTTTATAAAAATAGTACTAGCACTTATATTTACTTTTGTTAGTTTATCAGGATTTGCTCTAGAATATAAGGATTTTAATACTGCAAAAGCTAGTGAAATTTTAATAGCTAAAAAGTCATCATCTAGAAGTAGTACAAAATCAAGTTTTAAATCTTCAAAAACAAGCTCATCTTCGTATAGCTCAGGAAGCTTTAAAAGCACAGCTCCTAAAAGCTCTACCGGATTTAGTTCAGGAAGTTTTAAAAGTACAGCTCCTAGTAGTTCAAAAGGGTATAATTCAGGAAGTTTTAAAAGTACAACACCAAAAAGCTCAAGTGGAAGTTCTAGCAAAAATAATACCTCAGGGTATGGTTCAGGGAGTTTTAAAAACTCAAATACCAATGGTTCAACAGGTGGATATAGCTCAGGAAGCTTTAAAGAAACAACTGTTCCTAAAACAAATACAACACCAAAAACCGATAGCTCTAAAAACTACGATAAATCATCAGGAGGAGGGGTTATGCCAATTCCTGTTCCAGTAGGAGGTTCACCATCTAGATTAAATTTCTTTGGTAGTTACTTTATGGCTAAATATTTAGTAGGAGCTATATTAATTACAGCTTTAATAATAGCTGCATTTATAATTTACAAGAAAATAAGAGATAAAAAACAATAAAAATAACATATATTAAAAGGTTTTAATTTTAAGGAGGAATAAAAAATGAGTATTTTTAAAAGAGTGTCAAATATTTTTAGATCAAAGGTTAATAACGCATTAGATAGCGTAGAAAATCCAATTGAACTTTTAGACCAAAAAGTTAGGGATATGGAAGAAAGCTTAAACAAAGCTAAAATATCATCTGCACAAATACTTGGAAGTGTTCATGAAACTAAAAAGAAAATGGAAAATGCAGAGGCAGAGGTTAAAGATTATGATGATAAGGTAAAGCTTGCTTTAAGTAAAAATAATGAAGAGCTTGCTAAAAAAGCACTTGAGAAAAAGCTTGAAGCAGAAAAAAGATACAATAATTTAAAGGTAACATATGAAGATTCTCAGAAAAAAGCAGAAGCTATAAAAGAAAAGCTGAAAGATCTAACAGAAGAAATAGAAAAAACAAGAAGATATAGAGATGAAGCAGCAGCTAGATATTCTAATGCTGAAGCTAATGAAAAAATAAATGAGATAATAGCAAATGTTGAAACTAAAAATAATAAAATTAACTTAGACGATATAGAAAGAAAAATACAAAGAAAAGAAAGTTATGCAGAAGGTTTAGCTGACCTTAAAACTCCAACATTAGATGATGAGTTTGAAAAGCTTAATGAAATTAACCTTGATGAAGAGCTGAAAAAATACAAAGAAAATAATTAATAAAAGGTGATTTTATGGGAAGAGCAAAAGATTATATAGAAAATAGTAAAAATGAGTTATCATCTCTTCTTTATAATATAAATGGGGCAATCGTAGAGATTGCTCCATTTATCGAAGAAGAAACTTTAAATCAAAGAAAGTATTATACAAGACTTAATAGTGTTAAGGATCTTTTAAAATACTTAGAAGATATGCTTCATAAAGAAAGTAAAGATGGACTATTTGGCTTTTTAAATGATTCATCTAGAATAGAAAAAGTAAAAGAAAAAGAAAATGAATACTACATGCATATAAATCAACTTAAAAATTGTAGTAAATGTAAATGTTTAAATTGTATAAAATCATGTAATTTAGATAGTTGTAGAGGATGCCGTGAAGGAAGTTTTGTAAAAGAGTGTAATAAAGAAAACTTTAATACAGTTTTTCATAATGACTTTATACTTAACCTTTCTAGAGATGGTGGTGAATCTTTAAGATATAAGGTTTTAGCAACTATGCAAAATATAGAATCAGATAAAAGATATATTATTATTGAAGAGATAATAAATGGAGAAAAGTTTATACTATACTACTACCCAGGTATATCTGAAAGTGATTTTGGTGAAATTACTAATGAAGATGAGTTTAATTTTATAGTAAATACCTTTGAAAAATTAAGGTAATTTAAGGGGGGGTATAAATGCTTTTAACAACAAGTGGAAATATTGATGGTAAAAGAATAGTTGACTATAGAGGAATCGTATTTGGAGAGGTAGTTACAGGTGTTAACTTTGTAAAGGATATAGCTGCAAGCCTTCGTGATATTTTTGGAGGAAGAAGCTCTTCTTATGAAGGTGAATTAGTAACTGCAAGACAAGAGGCATTAGACGAGATGCAAAGAAGGGCACAAAACTTAGGTGCTAATGGGGTTATAGGAATTAAAGTTGACTATGAAACACTTGGGCAATCTGGTATGCTTATGGTAACTTGTACAGGAACAGCTGTATATTATGAATAATTTTAAACTTATGTTTTATAAAAGGAGGTATGGTTTATGGATATAGGACTTATAGGAATGATTATAATTGCTATAGTTATTTCAATATTAGTAGTAACTATACTTACATTAGTACCAGTAGGTCTTTGGATTTCAGCAATAGCTGCTAATGTTAAGGTAAGCTTATTTGACTTAATTGGTATGAAGCTAAGACGTGTACCACCTAGTCAAATCGTAAATCCACTTATTAAAGCTGTAAAAGCTGGCATTGACTCTAGTACAGATAAACTAGAAGCCCATTATTTAGCAGGTGGGAATGTTGATAGAGTAGTTGATGCTTTAATTGCATCTCAAAGAGCTGGTATAGTACTTGATTTTCAAAGAGCAGCAGCAATAGACCTTGCAGGACGTGATGTTTTAGAAGCTGTTCAAATGAGTGTTAATCCAAAGGTAATTGAAACTCCTAAAATATCAGCTGTTGCAAATGATGGTATTGAAGTTATAGTAAGAGCTAGAGTTACTGTTAGAGCCAACATAGATAGACTAGTTGGTGGTGCTGGAGAGCAAACTATAATAGCTAGAGTTGGAGAAGGAATAGTTACAACCGTTGGTAGTTCAAAATCACATAAAGAGGTTTTAGAAAATCCAGATAAAATATCAGAAACAGTTCTTAAAAAATCATTAGACTCAGGAACTGCATTTGAAATTTTATCAATAGATGTTGCAGATGTTGATATAGGACGCAACATAGGAGCACAGCTTCAAACAGATCAAGCAGAAGCAGATAAGAAAATTGCTCAAGCTAGAGCTGAGGAAAGAAGAGTTATGGGTGTAGCTAGAGAGCAGGAAATGAAAGCTAGAGTTCAAGAAATGAGAGCTAAGGTTGTAGAATCTGAAGCAGAGGTTCCACTTGCTCTTGCACATGCATTAAAATCAGGAAAGATGTCATATGAAGATTATTTTAATTTAAAAAATCTAATGGCCGATACTAATATGAGAGAATCAATAGCTAAGGAAACTCAAGGTGAAGAGGATAATCAAGATGTAGATCCTACAAATAGTTAAGTAGGTGATAAATTTGGATTTAGCATTAATAATTGTAATAATAGGTTTTTTATTAAATCTTTATGACAGATTTTCATCAGGAAAAATAGAAAATATAAAAAAAAGCGCTACTAAAAAGGTTTTTAATAAAATACCTATGGATGTAATTGAAAAAAATATGAATCCTGATGTAGTAGATGATATAAAAGAATATATAGATTATAAGGATAATAAAACTAATTATTATGAAGATATATACGAAGAGCCTGTTTATCTAGAAGATGAGGAAGATGAAGATATAACAGTAGTTTACAATGAAATTTGTAGTGATTATAGTGATAATGATATAAAAAGGGATATAAATAATTTTAAAAATAAAACTAAGAAATCATCTAAAAAGAAAAATCCCTTTGCACTTACAAATAATACAGTAACAAATGCTATTATAGCATCAGAAATACTTAATAAACCTAAATATAAAAAGAAAAATTAAATTAAGAAAGAGTCATCCTTAATTTAATTTACTTAAAAAGCTAATTATTTTATAATTAGCTTTTTTTATTTGACTATAACCTTACGTAATAGTTTATATTAAATTTATAGGAGGTGGCATTTTGTATAAAATAAGTGAAGTTGCAAAATTATCAAAAATTACAGTGAGAACTCTTCATTACTATGATGAGATAAATCTTCTAAGTCCCAGTGTAGATAATAATAGATATAGACTTTATAGTGATTATGATATTGAAAAGCTTCAACAAATACTTTTCTTTAGAGAATTAGATTTTTCATTAAAAGAAATTAAAGAAATAATAAATAATCCATTGTTTAATAGAAAAAAAGCACTTTTATCCCATAGAGATATTTTAATTAAAAAGAAAAATAGAATAGAAAAAATTATAGAAACAGTTAATAAAAGTTTAAATGAAATAGAAAAAGAGGTAGTTATGAGTAAAGAAGAAATGTTTAATGGATTTAGCATGAAGGAGATTAATGATTGTAAAAACAAATATGCTAAGGAAGTAAAAAATAAATATGGAAATACTAATGCATATAGTGAAAGTAAAAAGGTAGATAATTATAGTAAAGAAAAGTGGGAAGAAATTATGTGTGAAGCTAATGAAATATATATTGAACTTTCAAAGCATTTAGGAGAAAGTCCTGAAAGTGAGTGTGTACAAAATTTAATAGAAAAGTGGAGAAATCATATAAGTAAAAATTACTATAATTGTACTTTAGAAATATTTGAGGGACTTTCAGATATGTATATATATGATGAAAGATTTACTGAAAGTATAGATAGATTTGGTAAGGGGTTAGCAGAATTTTTAAGTAAAGGTATGAAGATATATTGTATGAAAAGAAAAAAATAGGCCTTTTGGCCTATTTTTATTTAAGATTTTCAGGATTTAAACACTCAAGTTCTGGTAGAGTAAATAAACCATCTTTTCTGATTAAAACATCATCAAAATAAATTTCACCACCGCCGTATTCTGGTCTTTGAATAAATACAAGGTCCCAGTGAATTGATGAGTCGTTTCCGTTAAATGCATCTTCATAACAGCTTCCAGGAGTAAAGTGAATAGAACCTGCTATTTTTTCATCAAATAAAGTGTCTTTCATAGGAGTTAGTATATATGGGTTAACCCCTATAGCAAACTCTCCTACAAATCTTGCACCATCATCTGTATTGAAAATATCATTTATTCTTTCAGTATTATTTGCAGTAGCATTTACAATTTTTCCATCTTTAAATTCAAGACGAATATTTTCAAAAGTAAATCCTTGGTAAACAGCAGGAGTATTATAAGAAATATATCCGTTAACTGAACTTTTAACAGGAGCAGTATAAACTTCTCCATCAGGAATATTCATTTCTCCAGCACATTTTACAGCTGGAATATCTTTTATTGAGAAAGTAAGGTCAGTATCTTTTCCTGTAATTCTTACCTTATCTGTTTTGTTCATAAGATTTACTAAAGAGTCCATAGCCTTAGACATTTTAGAATAGTCAAGGTTACATACATTAAAGTAAAAATCCTCAAAGCTTTCAGTACTCATATTAGCAAGTTGAGCCATTGAAGGAGAAGGATATCTTAAAATAACCCATTTTGTATGAGGTACTCTTATTTTACCGTGAACAGGTTCTGAAAAGTGAGATGAGTATATTTTCATTTTATCAGAAGGCACATCTGAAAGTTCTGTAACGTTGTCTCCAGATCTTATTCCTATATAAGCATCCATATCTTTCATACGACTTGATTCGTACTTTGCCATCATTTCCATTTGCTCTATACTAGCGTTCATAAGTAAAGCTCTATCAATAGATTTATCTTTTATAGTTACAAAAGGAATTCCACCTGCTTCGTAAGCAGACTCTACAAGTGCTTTAACAAGTTCTTTTTCAAGTCCAATAGATTCTATAAGAACTTTCTCTCCTTTTTGTAGCCTACAAGAATAATTTATAAGATTATCTGAAAGCGTTTTTATACGCGGATCTCTCATTTTATCACCTCATTTTATTAGTATTAAAAAAAGCATAACATTTTAATATATTTTTGTAAACGTTATCTTAATTAGTATATAGTTAATATTTTAGAGTATTATTCATATAATAATATGAACAATAAAGTAGAGGTGAAGTATGGGTAAAATAAAGGTTTTTATATCGATTTTAGTATCTTTCTTAGCATGTATGTTAATTTTAAATACTTTAAATATGGACTTTAATAAAAAGATTAATACAGAAGAGTTAAAGGTTTTAAATGGATATAAAGCAGATAATATTTTAAAGGGACTTAAAAATCCAACATCTATTTGTTTTGATAGTAAAGGTAATATGTATATAGCTGAAAATAGAGAAAATGAAGGCGTAGTATCTTTATATACTAAAAATGGAGAGTATAAGGAAATAGTAAAAGGACTAAACTCACCGGTTACATATATAAAAATAGAAAAAAATATTTTATATATATCACATAAGGGAAAAGTATCAAAATACAATAATGGAAAAGTAGTTGATATAATTAACAACCTTCCAAGTCATGGGGATTACTCTAATAATGGAATATCTATAGGGTATGATGATATGGTATATATAGCTCAAGGTAGTGCAACAAACTCAGGTATAGTTGGAATAGACAATTATGAAAATGGTTGGCTTAAAAACAATCCATTTTTACATGATATACCTTCACATGAAATGATTTTAAAGGGAATGAATTTTCAAAGTGTAAATCCTTTTACAGAGGATAAAAATGATGTAGCTTATACAAATGGATTTTTACCTTTTAATATATCTGCTAATATAAATGATCAGATTAAAGGAAGCACTATATCAAATGCTTCTATATTAAGAGTTAATAAAGATGGGTCTTATGTTGAGCTTTTTTCAACTGGAATTAGAAACCCTAAAAATATAATTAATTTATCAGATGGAAGTGTATATGTAGGAGTACAGGGCATGGAAAATAGGGGAAGTAGACCTATTGCAAATGGAGGAGACTATATATATAAAATAGCTAAAGATTCATATCTTGGATGGCCTGATTTTGAAGGAGGTCTAGAAGTTACTAACTTAAAATTTAAACCAGAGGGGAAAAAACAACCTCTTCCTCTTACTTATACAGTAAAAGGTGAGGTTGCAAAACCACTAATCTCATTTAAAGAAAGTGGGAGAATAGGATATATAGATATATCGAAGGATAATGATTTTGGTTTTAAAGGGCAATTATTTGTTCCTTTTAAAAAAGGAAAAAATGAGAAAGCAAAGGTTTTAATAGTTAATCCTAAGGATAAATCAGTTAAAGAACTTATCTCAAATAAAAAAGGAGAAAAACTGATTAACCCTTCTCAATGTGTATTTTCCCCAGAAGGACAACTTTATATACTTGAATCAGAAAAAGGACAAGTGTTAAAAATTAGCAAGGATAAATAGTTTAATATCTATAGTAATTTTTAAAAATAATAATATAATATTAGTATATCTTTAAATAAAAATAAAAAATAACATAAAAGATAGAACTTTCTTAACTTTTATTTAATAAAAATAGTGTAGAATATAAGTAAATAAAATTATATTATGAGGAATGATTAAATGAACGCAATTGAAAAATCGTATTCTTTTGTTTTTAAAAACGTTTTAAAAGCAGTAAATCCTTTGAAGAAAAAGGTAAAAAAAACAGAGTGTGAAGTTCATCAATTTATAAATATCCAATCACTTCATATTTTAAGAAATGACGGCTTTTGCGAAGAATATGCTTATCTTTCAAGTTATATTAATAAAATAAATGAAGGAAGTATATGGGCAGATCAAGACTTTAAAAGTAGTAACCACTTTTATAATCCTTTCAATGGTAAAGGGCTTTATGGAAATAGTAATGCAATGAGAGAATGTAATCTTTACTATACAAAAGCTCTAAGTTTTTATCTTGAAGGTGATATTGAAAAGTCTATGTTTTATTTAGGAGCAGTAAATCATTTAATTCAAGACGTAACAGTTCCTCAGCATGTGAATATTAAGCTTTTAGATAATCATAGAAAATATGAACTTTGGGTTATAGAAGAATACAAAAGACATAATGAATTTAAATCATATAATAAAGGAGTTTATTTAAGATCTGTTAAAGATTTTATTGAATACAATAGTAAAAGTGCTATTACAGTTTATAATAGTAATGATTTACAAGAAGATTATTCAGAAAAATTTTATAATATAACTTTAATTCAATTACCTCTTGCTCAAAAAACAACAGCTGGGGTTATGAAAAAATTTTATGATGATATTACAAAAATAAAAAGAGACTTAAATTAATTTATATGATAATATTTAAAAGCATGCTTTAAAAGCATGCTTTTTTTATAATAACTTTAAATGTATAATATTAGGTGGAGGGGAAAATATGTCGAAATTAACTTGGAAACCAGGAACTATGCTTTATCCAGTTCCAGCTGTTATGGTAAGCTGTAGAAATAAAGAAAAAGATAATATAATTACAATTGCTTGGGTAGGAACAATATGTACTAATCCACCTATGGTATCAATATCTGTAAGACCTAGTAGATACTCATATGAAATGATTAAAGAGTCAGGAGAATTTGTTATAAATCTTCCAGGAGCTAATATGGCATATGCAACAGATTTTTCAGGTGTTAAATCTGGTAAGGATATAGATAAATTTAAGCATTTAAATCTTACTAAAATAGAAGGAACAAAAGTAAACTGTCCTATGATAGATGAATGTTCTGTAAATATAGAATGTAAGGTTCAAAATATAGTGCCATTAGGTTCACATCATATGTTTATAGCAGAGGTTTTAGCAGTAAATGTAGATGAAAAACTTTTAGATGAAAATGACAAATTAAATCTAGATAAGGCGAATCTTTTATGTTATTCACATGGTGAATACAGTACTGTGTCAAAACCTATTGGAAAGTTTGGTTTTTCAGTAAAAAAACCAAAAAAGAAGGGGAAGAAAAAATAAAGGAACATATTATAAAGTAAAGAAATTATACCTTAAGTTTAAATATTGAGGTGATAATTTTGACAAGGGTAAGTATTAACCTTAGAGATTTTGATATTAAAGGAAATGTTTTAGATATTTCAGCAAAAGGAAGCTTTGTTATTCCAGAAATACTTGAAACCTATACAAAGGATAAAATAGATAAGGAGTTTTTAAATTGTGAGGATGAAATTGCTTGTACAACATCTATTTATAATAGTGCTGTAGCTATTTTATCCTTTAATTCAATTACAGGGGAAAAAAGACTTAGAAAAATACTGTTAGATATAAAAAGAAGTTTGAAAAATGAGGGCAAATTTTTAATATGTGACCTTAATGTAGGAGCTTTTTCTGTTCCACGCAGATATACTATAATGCTTAAACTTCCAGGAGAAAAAATTATGAAAATGAAATATACTCTTGGAATTAATCCATTTAGAATTAAATTTAAGGAAATGCTAGATATAGTAGAAAAGTGTGGTTTTAAAGTTATGAAAAAGAAAGTAGATAAGGGAGTATATTATATAGAATGCCTAAACCATCAGGAGGCAAGAAATGAAAACAATATTAGCATCACTAAACTCTAAATATGTGCACTCTAATTTAGCTATAAGATATATTAAGGCTTTTTCTACAAATTATAAAATAGATTTATTTGAAGCTACAATAAATGAAAATATAATGGATATAGCATTTAAAATATTTAATAAAAAACCTGATATAGTAGGTTTTTCATGTTATATATGGAATATAGAGCACACTCTTAAAGTTTGTAGTACATTGAAAAAGTTAGATAAAAATATAAAAATAATACTAGGAGGACCAGAGGTTACCTATGATCCATATCAGTATATTCAAAAATATGATTATATAGATTATGTATTAGCAGGAGAAGGAGAAATATCTTTTAGTCTTCTTTTAAAACATATAGATGGAAAAATAGATATAGGAACAATAGAAGGTGTTTATTATAGAGAAGGAGGCTCACCGAAAGGAAGAGAGCCTGTTGTTATAGAGCCTTTAGATATATTAGAATTTCCATACAAGGATATAAATGATCTTCCAGATAAAATAGTTTATTATGAAGCATCAAGAGGATGTCCATTTGGTTGCAAATACTGTTTATCTTCTGTTTTAAGAGGGGTAAGATTTTTCTCTATAGAAAGAGTAAAAAGTAATTTAGAATTTTTTATAGAAAATAATGTTCCACTTGTTAAGTTTGTAGATAGAACATTTAATGCAAATAAAAAGTTTGCTATGGAAATATGGAAATTTTTAATTGATAATAAAAAGAATACAGTTTTTCACTTTGAAATAGCAGCAGATATATTAGATGATGAGGTAATTGAGCTTTTAAATACTGCACCAAAAGGGCTTTTCCAATTTGAAATAGGAGTTCAAAGTACAAATGTTGATGTTCTTAAAAATATTAATAGAGTAATGAACTTTGAAAAGGTAAAAAATAATGTTCAAAAGATACTAAAAGGAGATAATATTCATTGCCATTTAGACCTTATAGCAGGTCTTCCAGGACAGGATATAAAGTGTTTTAAAAATTCATTTAATGATTGTATGGAAATTATGCCTGATGTACTTCAACTTGGATTTTTAAAAATACTAAAAGGATCTCCAATGGAAAGAGAAGCTAAAAAATATAATATGAAATGGTGTGATTATGCACCTTATCAAATATTATCTACATCAACAATGCCAGCTTCTGATATTATACAGTTAATAGAAATAGAAAAGGTTTTTGAAGACTTTTACAACAGTCATATTTTTGAAAGAACAATGTATTATGTACTTGAAAATTTATGTGATAAATTTACGTTTTTCTTTGAGCTTAAAGAATATCTTAAAGATAGAGAGTATTTCTCAAGAAACTTAAATTTAAGAGATAAGTTTAAAATTTTAAATGAGTTTTTATCAGAGGAATACAATGAAGACGTTATAAGAGATATTTTAATGCTTGATTATTTAACAAATACTAAAAAACCAAATCTTCCAGAGTTTTTAAGTGATAAAAATGAAAAAAGTTTAAGAGATAAAATTCATGATTCGGAAAATTATTTAGAAAAGGCTTTCGGTAAATTTGAATATAAAAGATTATTCCCTGCAAATATCTCTGTAAAAGTTAGTAGAGAAAATGGAGTATATACCTATGAAGAAGGAGATTACACTGTAGTAGTAAACTTTGATAATGGTGAGTATACTTATATAAACTAGTTTTTTTATATAGTCAAAAATGTTAGAAAAATGAAATCACAGTATTGACATTAGGTTTTTATAGACTTATAATGATATAAAAATTGGCAATAAAAACTATAAACGAAGATGGAGAGGGAAGTATTTTTAGATTAACTACAGAGAGCCAACATTTGCTGAAAGTTGGTGTTAAGGAAAATATTTTTAATCACTCCTGAGTTTCCTACTGAAATTTTAGTAAGTAAGGACGTTTATCAACGTTACATGATTAGGGTTCAAGATATATTCTTCGACCTGATAAAGAGGTAGATTTTTTCTACAAATAAGGTGGTACCGCGAAGTTCCTTCGTCCTTATAATTTAATTTATAAGGCGAAGGTTTTTTTATTATCTAAATTTAATTTTAAAATTATAAAAACTATATAAGTATGGTGATTTTTATGGGAAAAATAGTAAATGTTAATTTCAATCAAGGAATAGACAGTGTTGTTAGAGTTCTTAATTATTTAAGAAGAAAAGAAATTGAGGTAAAATCAGTAAACATGGAAAAGATTAACGGTCAAGAGGTAAATATGAAAATCCAATTTGACAAATCTGTTTCAGGGGAAAAAATATTAAGTCATTTAAAAAAACTTTGTGATGTAAAAAGTATAGAAATAGTTTAGTTTTAAGGGGGATTTAATTTATGAGAAGTAACTTAGCAAAACAAGGAGTAACTAAAGCACCACATAGATCACTTTTTAAGGCATCAGGTTTAACTGATGAAGAAATTCAAAAACCTTTAATTGGAATAGTAAACTCATTTAATGAAATTGTTCCAGGACACGTAGAGCTTAGACAAATAGCTGATTGTGTTAAAAGAGGGGTATTAATGGAAGGTGGAACTCCACTTGAGTTTCCAGCTATAGCAGTATGTGATGGTATTGCTATGAACCATGAAGGAATGAAATATTCTCTTGTAAGTAGAGAACTTATAGCAGATAGTATAGAAGTTATGGCAAGAGCACATAGCCTTGATGGACTTGTTTTAATTCCAAGCTGTGACAAGGTTGTTCCAGGAATGCTTATGGCAGCTGCAAGACTTAATATACCATGTATAGTAGTGTCAGGAGGACCAATGCTAGCTGGTAGATACAATGGTGAAGATGTAGACCTTTCTACTATGTTTGAAGCTGTAGGAAAGGTATCAGCAGGCACTATGACAGAGGCTGAACTTTGTGACCTTGAAAACTGTGCATGTCCAACTTGTGGTTCATGTTCAGGAATGTTTACAGCAAACTCAATGGCTTGTATGACAGAAGTACTTGGTATGGCATTAGATGGTAATGCTACAATTCCAGCTGTTTATGCAGAAAGAAAAAGACTTGCTAAAAAAACAGGTATGAAAATTATGACTCTTGTAAAAGAGGGAATAACAGCTAGAGATATAATGACAAAAGATGCTTTCCACAATGCTTTATCAGTTGATATGGCTCTTGGATGCTCTACAAATACAGTTCTTCATTTAACAGCAATAGCAAATGAAGCACAGGTTGATATGAACCTTGATATTATAAATGAAATTAGTAACAAAACACCAAACCTTTGTAAATTAGCTCCAGCAGGACCTTACCATATGGAAGATCTTTATAGAGCAGGTGGAGTTTTATCAGTTGCTAAAGAACTTTCTAAAAAAGGTCTTTTAAAACTAGATACTAAAACATGTACAGGAAAAACATTAGGTGAGGTTTTAGAAGATAAAAATAGAATCGGCGAAAAAGTAATTGCACCTATTGAAAATCCATATGGACAAACAGGTGGAATAAAGGTTTTAAGAGGAAACTTAGCTATAGACGGAGCTGTTGTAAAACAATCAGCAGTTGCACCAGAAATGCTTAAAGTAACAGCAAATGCTAAAGTTTATAACTCAGAAGAAGAATCAGTTGATGCTATATTAAACGGAGAAATTGTAGAAGGCGACGTTGTTGTTATTAGATACGAAGGACCTAAAGGAGGCCCTGGTATGAGAGAAATGCTAACTCCAACAGCTGCTCTTGCAGGTCGTGGACTTGGTAAAGCAGTTTCACTTATTACAGATGGTAGATTCTCAGGAGCAACTAGAGGTGCTGCTATAGGACACGTATCACCTGAAGCTGCTGAAGGTGGAATTATAGGACTTGTTGAAAATGGAGATAAAATAGAAATTGATATTCCAAATGGAGTATTAAACTTACTAGTAAGTGATGAAGAACTTGAAAATAGACGTAAAAATCAAGTAATAGAGAAAAAGGAATTATCAGGATACCTTAAAAAATATTCAAAAATAGTAAGTTCAGCAGCTAAAGGAGCAATTTGTGATTAGGAGTGAGAAGTATGAAAGGATCAGAATTATTACTTTCTTGCCTTAAAGACAATGGAGTTGACACTATATTTGGCTATCCAGGAGGTTCAGTAATACCTTTTTATGATGCATTATATGATAATAAGCATTTTAAACACATTAGAACAGCACATGAACAAGGAGCTAGCCATGCAGCAGATGGTTATGCAAGAAGTACAGGGAAACCTGGTGTACTAGTAGCTACATCAGGTCCTGGTGCTACTAATACTGTTACAGGAATAGCTACAGCATATGCAGATTCGATTCCAATGATTGTAATAACAGGGCAAGTTACAACAGACCTTCTTGGACGTGACTCGTTTCAAGAAGTAGATATTACAGGAATGACTTTTTCAATAACAAAACATAATTTTTTAATTAGAGATGTAAATGAAATACCAAGTGTTATTGATAAAGCATTTAAAATGGCAACTACAGGAAGACCAGGTCCTGTTTTAATAGATATACCAAAGGATATATTTACATCTACAGTTAATGATAGAGCAATAATTGACGGTACTTATAGTGAAGAAGCGGCTACAGTAGATTTAGAAAAATTAGATAGTATAATAGAGCAAATAAACGAATCTAAAAAACCTATGATATATGTAGGTGGAGGAGTTAAAAAAGCAAATGCTTCTGATATTCTAAATGAATTTGTGGAAAAAATAAATTCGCCTGTTGTAAGTTCTGTTATGGGACTTGGATGTGTATCTAGAGAAAATCCATTATCCCTTGGTATGGTAGGTATGCATGGATTTTTAGAAAACAATAAAGCGGTTAGTGAATGTGATCTTTTAATTGCTATAGGAGCAAGATTTAGTGACAGGGTTATAGGAGATCCTAATAACTTTGCTAAACATGCAAAAATAATACATATTGATATAGATGAAAGTGAAACAAGTAAAAATATTATATCAACAACTACTTTAATAGGAGATATTAAAAACATATTAAAGGAAATAACAAATAAAGTTGAAGAAAAAAACTGTGAAAAGTGGCTTTCTAAGATAAATGAATTTAAAGGTGAAATAAATATTAGTGAAGATGATTTTCATCCTATCAATATTTTAAAAATGTTTAATGAAAAGTTTAATAAAGATACATTTGTAGCAACAGATGTTGGACAGCATCAAATGTGGACTGCTCAAAATTGGAAATTTAATTTTCCAAATAGCTTTATAACAAGTGGTGGACTTGGAACAATGGGATTTGGACTTGGTGCTGCAATAGGTGCTAAAGTAGGAAACATGGACAAAAATGTGATACTAGTTACAGGTGACGGTAGCTTTAGAATGAATTGTAATGAAATGTGTACATTATCAAGATATAATATACCAGTTACAATACTTTTACTTAACAACTCTACTTTAGGAATGGTAAGACAGTGGCAGAGAATGTTCTTTAATGAAAGATTCTCTCAAACAGATATAGATGATTGTGTAGATTATGTAGCACTTTCAAAAGCATATGGAGTAGATGCTTATAAAGCTGAAAATTTATCAGATCTTAAAGAAATATTATCTAAGGATATTTTTAATGGACCTGTTTTAATAGAGTGTAAAATAAGTAAAGATGAAAATGTATATCCAATAGTTCCTCCAGGGAAAGCAATAGAGAGTCCTATACTAACTTGGGAATAACTAATTAGGGGGCCTAGTTTATGAAAAATGAAGTTAATGGCAAATATGTAGCCTTAGAAGATATAAAAAATGCAGGGGATTTACTTAAAGGTGTTGTAAACAGTACAAAACTTATATATAGCATGGATTTTAGTAGTGAATATGAAAATGAAATATATATAAAGCCTGAAAATCTTCAAAAAACAGGTTCCTTTAAATTAAGAGGAGCTTACAATAAAGTAAATAGTTTAAGTAGTGAACAAAAGGAAAAAGGTCTTATAGCATCATCAGCTGGAAATCATGCTCAAGGAGTAGCATATGCAGCAAAACAGCTTGGAATAAAAGCTACAATAGTTATGCCTAAAAGTACTCCTTTAGTTAAGGTACAATCTACTAAAAAATTTGGAGCAAATGTAGTTTTATTTGGAGATTGTTATGATGAAGCATTTAGTGAAGCTAAAAGACTTGAAAAAGAAAATGGATACACTTTTATACATCCATTTAATGATGAAAAGGTAATAGCAGGTCAAGGAACTGTGGCTCTTGAAATTTTAGAGGAAGTTCCTGATGCTGATATAATCCTTGTGCCAATAGGTGGAGGAGGACTTATAAGTGGAGTAGCTATTGCTGCTAAATCAATAAATCCTAATATTAAGGTTATAGGTGTTGAAGCTGAAGGTGCTATGGCTATGAAAATGTCACTTGATAAAGGTGAGCTTGTAGAACTTGATGTAGTAGATACTATAGCAGATGGAAGTGCAGTAAAAGCACCTGGAGACAAAACATTTGAAATTATAAAAGAGTATGTAGATGATATTATAACAGTTACTGATTTTGAACTGTCAGAAATGGTTTACACTCTTATGGATAAACATAAAATGGTTGCAGAAGCAACAGGTGTACTTTCACTTGCAGCTCTTAAAAAATTAAAAGAAAAAAATAAAAAAGTAGTTTCTATTATAAGTGGAGGTAACATAGATGTTGTTACTATATCAGAGCTTTTAAATAGAGGACTTCTTTTTAAAGGAAGATTATTCTGCTTCTCTGTAAAACTAAAAGATAAACCAGGTGAGCTTTTAAGAATAGCTCAAATATTATCAGATCATAATGCTAACGTTATAAAACTTGAACATAATCAATTTAAAGCAATAGATAGATTAAAACAAGTATTTTTAGAAGTTACAGTAGAAACAAATGGACATAGTCATATAAAACAAGTTATTGAAGCGTTAAATAATGCTGGATATAGCATACATAAAGTTTATTAAAAAAAGGCATCTAATAGACAAAAACTATTAGATGCCTTTTTAATATCGAAATATCCAATAAAAGGTAAAAATAGATAGAATTTTATTAAATATATTGAGAGAATATAATAGGATGAAAAATTGAAATTATAAGCTTTTGGAGGGTTTAGTGTTGTATAAGGTAGGTATTGATATAGGTTCTACCTCTTGTAAGGTAGTGGCTCTAAAGGATAATGAAATTATTCATAAAATTTTAAAGCCAACAGGTTGGAGTAGTGTTGAAACTGCAAACTCTGTAAAAGATGAACTAAAAACATTAGGTATAACAGAAGATAATACATATTTTGTTTCAACAGGATATGGAAGAGTTAGTGTTCCTTTTGCAAATAAAAAAATAACAGAGATAACTTGTCATGGAAAAGGCGCTGCACATTTATTTGGTGAAAATGGTGTTGTGTTAGATATTGGTGGACAAGATACAAAGGTTATAACACTTGAAAATGGAAAAGTAGTAGATTTTTTAATGAATGATAAGTGTTCAGCTGGAACAGGAAGATTTTTAGAGGTTATGGCAAATACACTAGGGCTTGATGTTTTAGAATTATCAAGATTATCACTAGATGGCAAAGATACTTATATAAGTTCTATGTGTACTGTTTTTGCAGAATCAGAAGTTATAAGTCTTATAGGTTCTGGAACAAAAAAAGAAAATATAGCATTTGCAGTTGTAGATTCTATAGCAAGTAAAGTAAAAAGTATTTGTCATAAACATAACAAAGTTAACGAGTATTTTTTAACAGGTGGACTGTGTGAAAATACTTATTTTATAAAGCAGTTATCTGAAAAACTAGATGCACAGGTTAAAACGTCAGATATTGCAAGATATGCAGGCGCTCTAGGAGCGGCTCTACTTGGAAAATAATTTTAATAGGGGGCTTTTAATTATGGAAATGCCAAAAAATTTTGAGAGCTTTGGGGAAGCAAGAAAAGGTATGTTTTTAGGAGTAAAAGAGGCAAAGGATGCTGGAAGAAAAGTAGTAGGAACTTTTTGTACATATACTCCTTGGGAAATTATTTATGCAGCAGGGGCTATGCCTGTAATGGTATGTTCAGTAAGTGATGAAACAACAGAGGAAGCTGAAAAACATTTACCTAAAAACCTTTGTCCACTTATAAAATCATCATATGGATTTGCAATAACAGATAAGTGTCCATTTATTTATTTTGCAGATATGATAGTCGGAGAAACTACATGTGATGGAAAGAAAAAAATGTATGAGCTTTTAAGCGACATTAAAAATGTACATGTAATGCAATTACCACATCGTCAAAATGATTCTTTAGCATTTGATCTTTGGAAAAAAGAAGTTATAAAACTTAAAGAAAAAATAGAAAAAGATTTTAATGTTGTTATAACAGAAGAAGCTATTAAAAATGCTATAAAAGTGAAAAATGAACAAAGAGATATTTTAAAAGAAATATATTCACTAAGTAAACTTACTCCACCTCCAATATCAGGATATGAAATGCATAAAATACTAGATTCAGTAAACTACGTACAAGATGTAGAGGCAAAAAACAGGGAACTTCGTGAAATGCTTGAAAGTTTTAAAGAAGCTGCAGCAACAGGAGCAGCACCTATTACAAGTGATGCAAAAAGAATACTTGTAACAGGATGTCCATCAGGTGGAGTTGCAGATAAAATAATTAAAACTGCTGAAGAAGTTGGTGGAGTAATAGTTTGTCTTGAAAACTGTACAGGAATTAAAGAAAAATATGTAAAAGTAGATGAAAATAAAGATGTTTATGATGCACTTGCTGAAAAATATTTAAGTATACCATGTTCAGTAATGTCTCCTAATAATGGAAGAATGGAACTTTTAGAAGATTTAATAAAAGAATATAAAGTAGACGGAGTAATAGATATTACACTTCAAGCTTGTCATACTTATGCAGTAGAAGCATTTAATGTTAAAAAAGTATGTTCAGACAATAAAGTTGGATATTTAAATCTTGAAACAAACTATTCAATGTCAGATAGTGGACAAGTTAGAACAAGACTTGAAGCCTTTATAGAAATGCTTTAATTTGGAGGATGATATTATGGAAATGCCAAGGGACTTTGAAAGCTTTTCAGAAGCTAGACAAAATGCATTTATAGGTGTAAAAGAGGCAAAAGACGCTGGTAAAAAAATTGTAGGAGTATTTTGTACATATACTCCTTGGGAAATAATACATGCATCAGGTGCTATTCCAATAGGTATATGCTCTGTAAGTGATGAAACAACAGAAGAAGCTGAAAAGCATTTACCTAAAAATCTTTGCCCACTTATAAAATCATCATATGGATTTGCAATAACGGAAAAATGTCCATTTACTTATTTTGCTGATATGATAATTGGAGAAACTACATGTGATGGAAAGAAAAAAATGTATGAGCTTTTAAGTGATATTAAAAATGTACATGTAATGCAATTGCCATATAGTCAAAATGACCCTGTAGCATTAAATCTTTGGAAAAATGAAATTATAAAACTTAAAGAAAAGCTAGAAAAGGATTTTAATGTTGTTATAACAGAAGATGCTATTAAAGAGTCAATAAAAATAAGAAACGAACAAAGAGATCTTTTAGAGCAGCTTTATACACTTGGCAAAATGAATCCACCTCCAATATCAGGGTATGAAATGCATAAAGTATTAGATTCTGTAAGTTATTCACCTGATGCAAAAATCGTAAATGAAAACATTAGAAAAAAAATAGATGAAATTAAAGCAGGGATTAAAAATGGATTTAGTCCTGTAGATAAAAATGCAAAAAGAATACTTATAACAGGATGTCCATCAGGTGGAGTTGCTGAAAAAGTTATTAAGGTAGTTGAAGATGTTGGTGGAGTTATTGTTTGCTTTGAAAACTGTGGCGGTGTTAAAGAAAAACATAGAAAAGTAGATGAGAATAAAAATGTTTATGATGCACTTGCTGAAAAATACTTAAGTATACCATGTTCAGTAATGTCTCCTAATGATGGAAGAATGGAGCTTTTAGATAAACTTATAAAAGAATACAACCCTCAGGGAGTAATAGATATTACACTTCAAGCGTGTCATACTTATGCAGTAGAAGCATTTAATGTTAAAAAAGTATGTCAAAAAAATAACGTAGGATTTTTAAATCTAGAAACAAACTATTCATCATCTGATACAGGTCAAATTAAAACTAGAATAGAAGCTTTTATAGAAATGCTTTAATAAAAAGGATAGAGAAATTCTCTATCCTTTCTTTTTACTTATTATGATTATGAGCTCCACATTCAGTATGTAGTCCTAAAAGTATACCTCTAGCATGGTCTAAAACAGGAAGAACAACCTCAAGGTTTTCTTTAACTGCTTTTTCGCTTCCAGGAAGATTTATTATTATAGAGTTTTTACGAATACCAGCTTTAGATCTTGAAAGCATTGCTTTAGGAGTTACTTTTAAAGAGTGATATCTCATAGCTTCTGGAATACC
This sequence comes from Bacillota bacterium, assembly GCA_023389275.1. GTDB lineage: Bacteria > Bacillota > Clostridia > Clostridiales > Caloramatoraceae > Clostridium_AB. The sequence continues at coordinate 40,838 of JAEWEN010000023.1, read as the reverse complement.
AGGAGCTTCTCTTTCTATAACATCTGCTGTAGCCTCAGGAGTTACATCACGTTTTGAAAAACCTGTTCCTCCAGTTGTAAAAATAAAGTCAAGATTAAGATCACTTAATCTTATTATTTCATTTGATATTATATCTCTTTCATCAGGAACGATTGTATATTCTACAGTTTCACATCCAATAGTTTTAAGCATTTCTTTTATTTTAGGCCCTGCAGTATCTTTACGAAGCCCTTTTGATCCTTTGTCGCTAACAGTTATAATTCCTGCTTTCATGTTTAATCACTCCTTATAAATAATTTTTATGTTCCTAATAGTTTACTTTATATTTATAAAAAAGATACTATAAGGTTACATAATTAAATTGGCTTTTATATAGGATTATTGTTGAATTTCGTATATACTAATAATATCATAGTAGATTTATAAATAAACCTTTTTGTTAAATTTTTAGGGTTTAATGAGGTAAAAGTAGAAAAATAAATAAATATGGGGATGTTTTATAAGCAAATATAGACAAAAAAGCAAATATAATGAGGTGATAAAATGTCATTATACTTAAAAAATATATCATTAGATGAAGCTATAAATAAGTCTAAAGAAATATGTAGTAAAATAAATCTTAAAACTGAAATAGTAAATACATGGGAGGCACTTGGAAAAGTTACTAGCAAGGCTTACTATGCTAATGTTTCCTCTCCACATTTTACTGCTTCAGCTATGGATGGTATAGCAACTTGTTTTAAATATACTGAAAAAGCAGATATAAATAACCCTGTTACACTAACTAAAGATATGTATGAGGTAGTAGATACTGGAGACCCTGTTAACCATCCATTTGATTGTGTAATAATGATTGAAGATGTAGTTTTAACAGATGAAGGGTGTACAATTACAAAGCCATCAACTTTTTATGATAAAGTAAGACCTATTGGAGAAGACATACAAAAAGGAGAAATAATAGTACCAAGATTTAAAAAAATAACACCTATTGAAATGTCATCTCTTCTTGCAGCTAAAATAACTAAAGTTGAAGTGTTTAAAGAAATAACTGTTGGAATTATTCCAACAGGAGATGAGATTATAGATGCAAGAGAAGTTACTCTTCCAGAAAAAGGAGAACTTATAGATTATAATTCATGGACATTTAAGGCCTTAATAGACTCTTATGGAGGAAAAGGCGTAAGATATGATATTGTAAAGGATAATAAGGAAAATCTTAAAAAAGCTGTTTTAAAAGCTGCAAATGAATGTGATATGGTTATACTAAATGCAGGTTCTTCAAAGGGAAGAGGAGACTATGCAGGAGATGTTGTTGAAGAGCTTGGAGAAAAGTTTTTCCACGGAATTGATATAAAACCAGGTAAACCAACAAGTCTTGGTCTTGTAAATAACACACCAATTTTTGGAGTACCAGGATATCCTGTTTCAGCATTTTTTATTATAGAAACTCTTGTAAAGCCAGGAATTGAAGCTGCTTTAAGCAAAATTCAAAATATAGAAAATAAAAGTAATACAGTAGATGCTTTTATATCTAAAAAAGTTTCATCATCTCCTAAAAAAGATGAATTTGTACGTGTAAAGCTTGGTAAGGTGGGAGATAAAATAATTGCAAGTCCTCTTGGAAAAGGTGGAAGCACAACAATGTCTCTAACTAATGCAGATGGATATTTTATAATACCACAAAATAATAAAGGATTTGAAGCTTCAACTAAAATAAAGGTAAATATATTAAAAAGTGATTTTAATTTAGATAAAACTCTTGTTTGCACAGGAGGTCATGATATAGCAATAGATGTACTTAAAGACTTTTTTAAAGGCAAAAATTTAAGTTTAAGCTCTACATATGTAGGTAGTTTTAATGGAATTGAGGCTTTAAAAAAAGGGGAAACTCATATAGTTCCTGTTCATCTTTTAGGAGAAAACGGAGAAGATAATATAGAATATTGTAAAAAGTACCTAGAAGACTTTGTTATTATAAAGTTTCTTAAACGTGTACAAGGGTTTGCTGTGGAAAAAGGTAACCCTTTAAATATTACAAATTTTAATGATTTACAGCATTTATCTTATGTAAATCGACAAAAAGGCTCAGGGGCTAGGAAGTTTTTAGATTATAATTTGGAGAAAAATGATATTAACAAATCTTCAATAAAGGGTTATGATAGAGAAGAAATAACCAATTTAGGTGTTGCAGCTCAAATAAAAGGAAAAGTTGCAGATACTGGTCTTTGTACAGAGTCTGCTGCAAATATAATGGGAGTTGATTTTGTACCTTTATGTACAGAAGACTTTGATTTTGTTTTAAAAAGAGAAAGCCTTAATGATTATAGAGTTAGGGAGCTTATTAATATAATAAAATCTAAAGAATTTAAAAATGAGTTAAATAATATAGGTGGTTATGATTTCTCAAATATAGGGGAAATAATTTTTTAGGAGGATAACTTATGAAGGATAATTACAATAGAGACATCGATTATGTAAGAATATCTCTTACAGAAAAGTGTAATTTAAGATGTATTTATTGTATGCCAAAGGGATATGTACCAAATGGAGAAGTTGAAATTTCAAGGGATCATGTAAATAAAATAGTAAAAGCACTAGCATCAATTGGAATAAAAAAAGTAAGATTTACAGGTGGAGAACCACTAGTTAGAAAAGACATTATAGATATTATAAAAGATACTAGAGCAGTAGAAGGTATAAAAGATATTGCAATTACTACTAATGGTGTTTTACTAAAAGATAAACTTGTAGATTTAAAAGAAGCTGGTTTAACTAGAATAAATATAAGTCTTGATTCACTAGATCCTACAACTTTTAAAAAAATGACAGGTGGAGACCTAGAAGGCATACTAGAAGCTATACACAAAGCTATAGAATTTAATATTTTTGTAAAACTAAATATGCTTCCTATAAAAGGTTGTAATGAAAATGAGATTATTGATTTTATAAAATTAACTAAAGATTTACCTATGGATGTAAGGTTTATAGAACTTATGCCTATGGGACCTGCAAAGGACTTTAATGGAATAGAATCAGATAATATTAGGGAAATGATGAGTTCAATAGGTAAATATACACAAGTAGAAAATGAAGGAAGAGGTCCAGCTACAGTATATAAAATAGAAGGACATAAAGGAAGAGTAGGATTTATTTCTCCTATGTCACATAATTTCTGTGATAGTTGCAATAGAATTAGAATTACTAGTGATGGAAAGTTAAAAACTTGTCTTCATAATGCTGGAGAAACAGATCTTATGCCTTATATAGATAGTGAAACACAGTTAAAAGATACTTTGTATAATGGAATACTTAAAAAATACGAAAAACATACTTTAAATATTGATAAAATAAGTAAAAGTGGTAGAGAAATGGTTAGAATAGGAGGGTAAACTTATGGGATTTACTCACTTTAATGAAAGTGGCCGTGCTAAAATGGTAGATGTAGGAGCTAAAGATGATACTAAAAGAGTTGCAAAAGCTTCTTGTTATATAGAAATGAAAAAAGAAACTTTAGATGCTATTTTAGAAGGGCAAATTAAAAAAGGAGATGTATTATCAGTAGCACAGGTTGGAGGAATAATGGGAAGTAAAAAAACATCAGAAATTATTCCAATGTGTCATAATATATTTCTTACAGGATGTGATATAGAGTTTGAAGTTGATAAAGATAAAAATAGAATATATATAATAACTGAAGCTAAAACAACTGGTAAAACAGGTGTTGAGATGGAGGCTTTAACAGCAGCTTCTATAGCTGCTTTAACTATATATGATATGTGTAAAGCAATTGATAGAGAAATGATAATAGGTGACGTTAAACTTCTTGAAAAGCAAGGAGGAAAATCAGGTCACTTTATTAGGAGGGGTTAATATGGCAAAAGTAGTAGCAGTAAACGTAAGTGAGAAAAAAGGTGTAGTTAAAAAGCCAGTTGAAAGCATAACATTAATAGAGGATTTTGGAATAGAAAAAGATGCTCATGCAGGTAAATGGCATAGACAAGTTAGTTTTCTAGCTGTAGAAAGTATAGATAAAATGAAAAAGCAAGGAATAGATCATTTAGATTTTGGAGTTTTTGCTGAAAATATAACAACTGAAGGAATAGAACTTTTCACACTTCCAGTTGGAACAAAGCTAAAGGTTGGAGAAACTTTATTTGAAGTAACTCAAATAGGAAAAGAATGTCACCAAGGATGTGAAATAAGAAATCTTGTAGGCGACTGTGTAATGCCTAGAGAAGGAATTTTTGGAAGAGTTTTAAAAGGTGGAGTTGTTAAGGCTGGAGACGAAATAAGTATAGTAGAGTAATTAATAAGATTTTTAGTTTTTAAATATAAAATATTCTTAATGAAAATATAAAATTAAGGATATTTTATATTTTTGTTGTATTTGTATACAAATACACATATATTCGTAAAAGGTGTCGTTTTACTTAAATTGACGAATTATTTTAAGCACTATATAATATATGTGGTACAATACTACTGTTATAATTTCTAGGGGGCATATGTATGAAGGAGTTTAGCTCAAACGAGGATAAATATTCACTAAGAGGAAGAGTGTACAGTAAAGTTAGAGAAAGTATATTAAATGGAAAATACAAATCAGGAGAAAATCTTATTGAAATGAGACTAGCAAGTGAATTAAATGTTAGTAGAACCCCTGTACGTGAGGCTATAAGACAATTAGAGCTTGAAGGTCTCGTTGAAAGCATACCTAATAAAGGTGTTGTTGTAAAAGGAATAACTCAAAAAGATATGGAAGATATATGCAAAATAAGAATTTTGTTAGAAGGTCTTGCAGCTAGATGGTCAGTTGGTAAAATAACAGAAGAAAATATAAAAGAACTTCAGGAAATTTATGATTTAATGGAGTTTTACACTAAAAAACAAGACATTGAGCATATAGAAGAGCTTAATACAAAGTTTCATCAAATAATATATGAAGCTACTGGAAGCAATATTCTTCTTCATATACTTAAGGATTTTCAAGTTTATGTAAAGTTAGCTAGACATAGATCTTTAAGAGTTCCAGGAAGAATGGAAAAGTCTTTAAAGGAACATGGAGATATATTACAAGCTATCAAAGATAGAAATATAGATTTGGCAGAAAATGAGCTAACTAGTCACGTTGTAAATTCAAGTAAAAATGCGTTTAAATAAATAGCTTTATGAGGATATCCTCATAAAGCTATTTGTTTAAAGATTTATATTCATTTACTAATATTTCTAAAAAGTCTTTGTTATATTTAAGTGGATTAAAAATTGTATAGTTTACTTTATATTCTTTAAAAGCATTAGGAATAGTATATTTTTCTAAAAGGCCATTTTGAAAATCTAAAAGATTTATAACAAGAGTATTTTTGTTATCTATATTAAGAGCATTAATATATTCTAATCCTTCATTAATATTTTCAGTAGATATAATATTTTCCTTATTAATAGATAGCTTTTCCATTTCTGTTTTTATACTAGACCCTATTTCATTGTTACCTAATATTAAAAATGAATTAAATCTACCTAAAGATTCTTTAATATCTTCTAAAATAAATTTTGAATTTAAGCTATTTAAAATAGGTTTTGATACTTTGAAATTTACCTTTAAGTTAGATAAAGAATTTTTTATATTATTAAGGTCCATATAGTCAATTTCTTTATTTGTAAGATTAATAATACTTATGTCTTTACTTTTATCAACAAGTGCATAGTTAATAGATTCAATTAAACTAGGTTTATAGTTAGAATATGCTATATAAAATTGGCAAGGAGAATTTTTAAGTAAGGATTCTCTAAAATCCCTTGAGATTTTTATAATCTCTAAGTTTTTCTTACTTTCTCCAATAGATTTATAAGCCTTTTTAATTTTAAAGCTTTCAATAGGTTTTAAAATATATGATGTATCTTCAAGGTCAAAACTTGCAAAGTTTAAAGAATATTTTTCCATTTCTCCATTTGTATATAATATTATAGCTTTTTTATCATTAGATAGTGTAGATGGATCTACGTTTAAAAGTTCAGGTTTTTTTGGAATAAAAACCATACAAGAAGTTACAATATAAGATATTACAAAAAATACAGGCAAAGATATTAATATATATTTAGAAGGCTTTACAATAAAGCGCTTAAATATATATGTAATTATTATTCCTACTAAAGGGAGTATTAGTAAGGACAAGTAATATTCACTAGGAGCAACTAAAAGCAAGGTTAAGAAAGATCCTAGTATTACAGATAATAATATGTAAATCAATGCAAACCTCCTTAATTTTTATTATGATAAATATATATGTTTTTATATAGTAAATAATGAAAAAATAGTTAAGAAAGTTTAAGAAATGGTACAGTTATTTTATATTAATTATAAATAGGTTATAATATTTGTAAGGTAAAGAAAGTGAGGATTAGTTATGAATAAAAATAAAGTCATAAATATACTTGAAAATGAAGGATTATATGAAATAGATGAAATAAACTATAAAAAAGATTATGTAATATTAGATGCTTATTATAAATTTGACAAAGTGGAAGTAGAAGGAGCTATTAGCTTTTCAAATGAAAGCTGTGGAGAAGAAAAAAATGATACATGGTATGAAGACTATTACTTCCCATATCTTTATGATATAGCAATTGATAATCTATCAGAGGTTTTAGAGGAAATTGCTGAAGAGGAAGATATAGTAATTGAATTTACTTTATGTGAAATGGATGTAAAGGTCAATAATAAGTGTGAAGTAATTATAGTTTTAAGTAATAAAGAATTTGATATGGATGAAGTATTAGAAAACATAGAAAAATAATTGAATTGGGGAGAGGGAAATGAAGGCAGTAATACTTAATGGATGTACAAGAAAAAATGGAAAAACAGAAAAACTTTTAGAAAGTTTTATAAAAGGACTTAAAGATTCAAATTGTGAAGTTGAGATAATCGATGCAATAAAAACAAAGGCAAGTCCTTGTACAGGATGTCTTTCATGTGAGAAAACAGGAAACTGTGTAATAAATGATGATATGCAAGATATTTATAAAAAAGTAGAGGAATGTGACATAATAGTTTTAGCTTCACCTGTTTACTTTGCATCGGTTACAGCACAGCTTAAAATATTAGTAGATAGATTCCAAACTTTATTTAGCAGAAGATACATACTAAAAACTAATACAGAAACAGTTAGAAAAGGATATTTATTATTTACAGCAGGGCTTACTAATCCAAAAGAAATAGTAGCTATGGAAGTTTTAGCTAAATTCTTTATGCTATCTTGTAATTCAACTTTAGAAGAAGTTATATATGCTATGAATACTGATCATGAAGAAATTGGAGAAGATATATTTAAAAAAGCATATGAAGCAGGAAAATTAGCAGGAGAAAATTAATGGGGAAAAAGCTGATAAAGTTAATAATGTTAACTTTAATAACAATATGTGTTTTTGTTATATGTGGATTACTATTTTTAAGAATAAAAAAACCAGATACTCTTCAAAATATATTACCTAATGTTTCATATATAATGAAAGATTATAATTTAATTAAAAATTATAAAGAATATAAGAAAATAGAAGAAAAACAGGAAGAGATTTATAAAAGCTATAGAATTTTTACAGATAAAAATGCTAAAAAGCCATTAAATTTAGGAAGCGGATTGTTTTACAATCAAGGAGTTCATCCTGATATTATTAAAATAAAAGAAAAAAATAAAGATGTTTATTATATGGCATATACACCTTATCCATTTGGGAGAGATAAATATGAAAATCCTTTTATAGTAAAATCAGAAAATGGATTAGACTTTTATAAAGAAAAAAATGTTAAAAATCCTTTAGTATCTACACCAGATGATTATAATGATGGTGGACATTTATCAGATACTGATATTGTTTATAATAATGGAGTATTTAATATTTATTATGCTTATAATAAAAAAGGAGCTTTAGGAGGAACAAAGTTTTATGTAATTACGTCTAAAGATGGAGTTAATTGGACGTCTCCTAAAGTAATATATGATACAAGAGAAGGGTATTCTCCAACAATAGTAAAAGATACTAATGATTTTAAAATGTGGCATGTAGAAAGTGAAGGAAATTTAGTTAGAAGTACTTCTAGTGATGGTTATAGTTGGACAACCTTTCAAAAGTGTAATATTGATTTAGGAGATTGGTTAGTTTGGCATATAGATATTGAAAAAACTGATTTAGGATATGAAGGACTTGTTTGTGCAAGAAATCCTAAACTAAAAACAAGAGCACTTTTTTATATTGTAAGTAAAGATGGAATTAATTTTAAAGCATCTGAAAAGCCTATTTTATTTCCAAGTAAAAATGGATGGGATAAAAGTGAAATTTACAGATCAACTTTTTTAAAGGAAAATGGTAAGTATAGAGTTTGGTATTCAGCAAGAGGAAATTTCTATAAATGGAATATAGGATATACTGAATATACCTATGGTGAAATAAATAAGCTAAATTTAAGATAATAATATATATATTGCTAGTTTAATAAATACTACTTTACATATAATAATATTGCACAAACATTTAAGTGAGGTGTTATTTATGAGATTTTCAAGTGGAGTAGTTACAGGTATTATGTTAGGTGCTGCTGCAGGAGTTATGGCAATGCCAATGATGAGCAGAAGTACTAAAAAAAGAATAGCTAAAACAAGTAGAAGGATGATGAATTCTGCTGAAAGAACTCTAGGCGATATGATGGGAATAATGAGATAAATCATTTAATAAGATGGACTAATTTTTTAGTTCATCTTATTTTATTTTTTGAAGAAAATACTTTATATATACAAGTTATTTGCGAAAAGACGATAAATATATTAAGTTTAACACAGCAGAGGATGGATAAAGTTGGAAATATTATCTTTAGGAAACAAAATTAAGTCAATAAGAAAACAAAAAAACATGAAATTAAAAGATCTTGCAGGAGATAGAATAACTCCAGGTCAAATAAGTTTAATAGAAAGTGGTAAGTCAAAGCCAAGTGAAGACCTTTTAAAGTATTTAGCAGAAAAGCTAGATACTTCTATTGAATATCTTCAAGAAAGTGAAATAAAGCAAGCAGAGGAGGTTTGCGAATTTTACGCTAAAATTGCTAAAGCATCTATGGAATGCGATTCTTATTTAAGAGCAGATGAAAATATTCAAAAAGGTATACACTATGCTAAAGAATATAATATAACTCTTTATGAGGGAGTGTTTAATCTTTTAAAAGCAGAATGGTACTTTTTACAAAAGCACTATGTAAATGCTCAAAAGTATGGAATATCTGCTTTAAGTATATTTTTAAAAATAGGGGATTTAGAAAATATACTTAACATATTTATGTTTTTAGGAAAAGTTTCTTTTAAAGAAGAAAAATACAATATTGCATATAATTATTTTAAGGAAGCTGAGAAAGCATTTAATGAGTCAAAATCCATTGATAAAATTAAAAGAATAAAAATATATTACTACATAGCAAAATGTTTAAATAAACTAAATGAACATAGTAAAGCTATAGAATATGCTTTAATAGTTGAAAAAGAAATTAAATTAATTGAAGATTATAGAGTGTATATTGATACCCTTACTATTCTTGCAACTTCATTTGCTCAAAGTAAAGAAAAAAATAAGGCATTAGAATATGCGTCATTTGCAAATGAAGTTTGTATTAAACATGAGGATAATATTTATCTTGCAAATATTCAAGAAGATATAGGTGAAATATTTGTTTCATCTTTTAATATGGAAGAAGGAATAGAGTATTTAAAAAGATCTCTTGATATTAAAAAAAGTATAAAAGGAGAAGATACCTCATCTACTATATTAAAAATATCAAAAAGTTTTATAAAGTGTGGAAGATATAATAAAGCTTTAGAATATTTAATAGCATTAGAAGAAGATTTAAATATAGACATAAATACTAGACTAGATATAATTGAACAAAAAATAGGTATATATAAAGAATTAAATCAGGAAAATAAACAGGAAGAAGAAATTATTATATTAATTAAGCTTTTAAGTTCTATAAATAATGAAGAGAAGCTAATATATTATTATATGTTAATTGGTAATTTTTATAAAAATAGAAATGAAGATAAATTAGCTTTAAAATACTTTGGGAAAGCATTTGAAGTTAAAAATAAAAAATAAAAAGAGGGTTATCCCTCTTTTTATTGGTTTGAATGTCTTTTAAGTGCTATTTTTTCTATAAATGAAACTGCTTCATACATAAGATATGCTAGTATTGAAAGTATAATTATACTCATCATAACCATATCAAGTTGTGATACTTGTCCACCAAATGTTATTAAAAATCCTAGTCCTTCTTTACCAGCAATAAATTCTCCAACTATTACACCAACCCAAGATAGACCAACATTTATTTTAAGTGCTGATATCATAGATGGAAAACTAGCTGGTAAAATAACATACTTTAATATTTGAGACTTTGTTGCTCCAAAGGTTTTAAGAAGTTTTATTTTATCACTATCTACTTCCTGAAAACCTGATAAAACAGAGATTATAGTTACAACAAGTGAAATCATTAAAGTAATTACTATTATAGATAAAGGACTATTACCAAGCCAAAATATTATAATAGGTCCTAGGGCTATTTTAGGAAGTGCATTTAATACAACAAGATAAGGATCTAAAACCTTTGATAAAAAGCTTGACCACCAAAGTGCTATAGCTATTAATATACCAACTACAGTTCCTACAACAAATCCTATAACAGTTTCAAGTAGTGTTATACCTATATGGTTAAATAGGTTATTGCTTTGGTAAAACTCAATAGTTGTTTTAAAAATTCTACTAGGTTGACTTACTAAAAATGGATCTATTATTTTATTTGCAGCTAGTACTTCCCAAAGAATAAAAAACATTACAAGTATAAAAATTTGGGTAAACAGTATTAAGTTTTTTCTTTTTTTAATTTTTTTCACATAATCAATGTGCTCTTTTGAATAGTTACTTATGTTTAGAGCAAATTTAGAATCTTTATTAAACATGTATATCAAGCTCCTTCCATATAGCATTAAAGTAATCTTTAAATTCTGGAGCTTCTCTAGCTGCTATTGGAGTTTTGTCTTTTACAGATAGGTTAATATCATAAATTGTTTTAACAGATGCAGGCCTTTTAGTTAAAACAACAATTTTATCAGAAACACTTATAGCCTCTGCTATATCATGGGTAACCATAATAGATGTTTTCTTTTCTTTTTTTATTATTTTATATATTTCATTAGAAACAGCAAGTCTAGTTTGATAATCTATTGCTGAAAGAGGTTCATCAAGTAAAAGTAGTTTAGGGTTTAAAACTAAGGTTCTAATAAGAGCAGCACGTTGTCTCATACCTCCTGATAACTGACTAGGGTAATAATTTTTAAAATTTAAAAGCCCGTATCTTATAAGCATTTTATTTAAAGTATCTATTGTTTCAGGATCAATTTTATCTTGTACTTCAAGGCCTAGCATAATATTTTCATTAATTGTACGCCATTCAAATAAATGATCTTTTTGAAGCATGTAACCAATTTGATTATTTTTAATATTAGTTGAAGGGACAATACTTTCTCCATCTAAAATAATATCACCACTTGATATAGGAACAAGTCCTGCAATAGCTGATAAAATAGAGGATTTACCACATCCAGAAGGTCCAATTATACTAACAAAATCTCCTTCTTTAATGTTTAAATTAAGATTCTTAACAGCTAAAGTTTCTCCTTCAAGTGAATGATAGGTTATAGATAGGTTTTTAATTTCTAGTTTATTCATCTACATTACCAACTGATTTTTTAGAAAATTCGTTAGTTAATATTTCAGATGGATTAGGACGTTTCTTAATAAGATCTTTGTTATACCCTTCAATAATATCAAATAAATTGTTAAGACCTGATTCACTAACTATAGGAGTTTTAGAAAAAGCACCTATTTCTTTATATCTATCAATAATTTTTGCAAGGTCTTTTTCATCAGAACCTGGGAAAAATTTAATGATAGATTTTGCTACTTCAGAGGAAGGTGTTTTTTCAACCCAAAGTTGTCCTTTATAAATTGCATTTGTAAACTTTTGTACAGTATCCTTATTTTTTGAAATATATTCTTTAGTTGAGAAAAAAGATGTGTAACATATTTCCCCTGCTTCTTCTCCAATTGATTTAACAACTTTTCCTGCGTTTTCTTTTTCAAGTAAACTACTTGTTGGTTCAAATGAAGATATATAATCACCTGTTCCAGTTTTAAAAGCACCTGCAGTTGCATTAAATGCAAGGTTTGTTATTATATTTACATCTTTAAATGGCTGTATACCATTTTTCTTAAGAACATGCTCAAGAGTCATTTCAGGAACACCACCAGGTCTTCCACCAATAATAGTTTTTCCTTTTACGTCACTCCATTTAAATTCCTTATTATCCTTTGAAACTAAAAATGCACCATCCATTTGTGTTAGCTGAGCAAATATAGTTCCAAAATCTTCTCTTCCTTGATTATAAAGATAAACTATTTGCTCAGGTCCACAAAATCCAATATCAGCATTTTTGGATAAAACTTCTTGAACTGTTTTATCTGCTCCTTGAGCAGTAGAAAGTTCTATATTTAATCCTTCTTCTTTAAAAAAACCTTCACTAATTGAAGCATACATTGGTGCATAGAAAATAGATCTAACAACTTCACTTAGCTTAATTGTTTTAAGACTAGAATCTTTTTCTTTATTTGAGCATGAAACTAAAAGTGAAAAAGTAAAGACTACTATAATCAGAAGGGAAAGTAATTTTTTCATATAAACCTCCTTAATTTGAAAATGATAATTTATAATATGAAAAAATTATGTAATCTGTTACATAATCTGTTGATTTTTATATATCTCTTTAATAGAATAAATAAGTAAACGTTTAATAAAACAAAAGGGGAAAACTTATGAAGAAATATTATATAGCTAGTATAATTGTATTTTTAACAATGATATACGCAGGACTTACTGACAATATGAAAGGAATATTTATTCCTTCTTTTAAAGAAAGTTTTCAAATAGGTGACAGTAAAATATCTATTATTCTTTTAGCAGCGTCTTTAGGATATATTATATGTCAGTATATTGGAGGAGTTTTAGTTGAAAAAGTAGGACACAAAAAAACATATTATGTAGCTTTTTCACTAGATATTTTAGGTGTAATACTAATTTACTTTTCATCAAGCTTTTATATATTAGCTTTAGGAATACTTTTAATAACAATGGGACTTTCAATGGGAGTTTTATGTACAAATTCATTAATACCTTTAATATTTGTATCTTCACAAGCTGTTTTCATGGGAATAGTTCATTTTTCATATGGAATTGGAGGAACAATTGGTCAAAGTACATCAGGTTTTTTACTTAATGAAGGTTTTAATTTTAGACAAATTTATTTAATTTGTGGAGTTTTAGCTACTGTTATGATGATTTTAGCTATATTTTCAAAAATGCCTGAAGTAGAAATAAAAAAGGAAAAGAAAATAATACCTTTAAAAACTGTATTAAAAAATAAAATAGTTATATTATTCTCTTTAACTTTAGGATTTTATGTTATGGCAGAGGGGATACTTGGAACATGGCTTATAAACTTTTTAAAGGAAACCTATAGTTTTGAAGAGTTTAAAGGATCTAAATACATATCAATATTCTTTTTATTATTTGCTATAGGAAGATTTGTAGGAGGATTTATAGCAGAGAAGTTTGGATACTTTAAAACAACAATAACATTTATAAGTTTAGCATTAGTTTCAGTTTTCATTGGAATAGTTGGAGGAGAAAAATTTGTATATCTTTTAAGTGTTTCAGGTTTATTTTTCTCTTTAGTTTATCCTGTTTTAGTAACTGCTATTTCAAAAACATTTAAAACAAATAAAGCTTATATACTTGGAGTTATACTTACAATAACAGCTATTATAGGAAATGGATCAAACTTTTTTATAGGTTATATAAATGAAGCTATAGGAGCATATAATGCATTTTTCACAGTTCCAATAGGACTTTTAATATGTTTAATATTTTGTATATGCTTATGTAAAAGCCTTAAAAATAAAAAAGAAGATAGTATATAGGTGATTGTTGACAAATTATATCAAAATATTATAATAGAGTATGATTATAAATATTTTAAGCTATGAAAAAGAGGAGTAAAAAATTAACCCTTTAAGAGAAAAATGTCCATAGGCTGAAAGGCATTTTAGGAAGTGATTTTTGAAGGTAGCTTTTGAGCTTTTCATCTGAAATTAAGTAAGATGAAACGGGTATTTCCGATATAAATTTAAGAGCTAATTATTTTTTAATTAGAATTAAGGTGGTAACGCGGCTTTTCGTCCTTATTTAGGATGAAGGGCCTTTTTTATTTTGATAAATAACTTTACTGAAAATAAATTATTTTAGGAGGATACATATGGAAGATAATTTAAAAATAGCGAAAAATTACGACCCTAAAGAATTTGAAGACAGACTTTATAAAACATGGGAAGAAAAAAAATACTTTACACCAAAGGTTGATGAAAATAAAAAACCTTATACTATAATGATGCCACCTCCAAACATAACAGGGCAACTACACATGGGGCATGCTCTTGATAACACGCTTCAAGATGTTTTAATGAGATGGAAAAGAATGAGTGGATGTGAAGCTCTTTGGCTTCCAGGAACAGACCATGCAAGTATAGCAACAGAGGTTAGAGTTGAAAAAGAACTTATATCTCAAGGATATGATAAAAAACAAATGGGTAGAGAGGCATTTCTTGATAAGGTTTGGGAATGGTCAGATACTTATAGAAATAGAATTAAGGGTCAGTTAAAAAAGCTAGGGGTATCAGCTGACTGGACTCGTGAAAGCTTTACAATGGATGAAAATCTTAATAAAGCTGTAAGAGAAGTATTTGTAAGACTTTATAATAAAGGACTTATATACCAAGGAAATAGAATTATAAACTGGTGTCCAAAATGTATGACAGCAATTTCAGATGCAGAAATCGAATATGAAGAAAAAGCAGGACATTTTTGGCATATAAAATATCCGGTAAAAGACAGCGATATAGAATTTACAATTGCTACAACAAGACCAGAAACAATGCTTGGTGACGTTGCAGTTGCAGTAAATCCTAATGATGAAAGATATAAAGACTTAGTTGGAAAAACACTTATACTTCCACTTGTTGACAAAGAAATTCCTATTATAGCAGATGATTATGTTGATGTAGAATTTGGTACAGGATGTGTAAAAATAACTCCAGCACACGATCCTAATGACTTTATGGTAGGAGAAAGACATAACCTTCCTAAAGTTGTTGTTATGAATGAAGACGGAACTATGAATCATTTAGCTGGAAAATATGAAGGTATGGATAGATATGAAGCAAGAAAAGCTATTGTAGCTGACCTTGAAAAAGAAGGATACCTTGTTAAAATAGAAGACCATACACACAATGTAGGAACACATGATAGATGTTCAACTGTTGTAGAGCCTTTACTTTCAAAACAATGGTTTGTAAAAATGGAAGAGCTTGCAAAACCTGCAATTGAAGCAGTTAGAGAAAATAAAGTAGAGTTTGTTCCAGATAGATTCTCAAAAATATACTTTAACTGGATGGAAAATATACAAGATTGGTGTATTTCAAGACAACTTTGGTGGGGACATAGAATTCCAGTTTGGTACTGTAAAGACTGTAATGAGCTTACTGTACAAAATGATACACCAGATAAGTGTGCACACTGTGGAAGTAGTAATATAGAGCAAGATAAAGATGTTTTAGATACATGGTTCTCATCTGCACTATGGCCTTTCTCAACACTTGGATGGCCAGACAATACAGATGAATTAAAATACTTCTATCCAACAAACACTTTAGTTACTGGATATGATATTATTTTCTTCTGGGTAGCTAGAATGATATTCTCAGGTATAGAGCAATTAGGAGAAGTTCCATTTAAACATGTTTTAGTACATGGACTTGTTCGTGATTCACAGGGAAGAAAAATGAGTAAATCACTTGGTAATGGAATAGACCCACTTGAGGTTATAGATACTTATGGAGCAGATGCTTTAAGATTTACTTTAGCTACAGGAAACTCACCTGGAAACGATATGAGATTCTACATGGAAAGAGTAGAAGCTTCAAGAAACTTTGCTAATAAAATATGGAATGCTTCAAGATTTGTTCTTATGAACATTGACGAAAGTATTGTTGAAGAATATAAAGATACAGCTAAAAACTATAGAAATTCAGCTGATAAGTGGATATTAAGTAAATTTAACACTGTTGTTAAAGAGGTTACTGAAAACCTTGAAAAATTTGAAATAGGAATTGCAGCAGGTAAAGTAAATGACTTTATATGGTCAGAGCTTTGTGACTGGTATATAGAGCTTGTTAAGCCAAGACTATATGGTGAAGATAGAGCTACTAAAGCAGCTGTATATAATACTATAATGTATGTTTTAGAGGGAAGCTTAAAATTACTTCACCCATTTATGCCGTTTATAACAGAAGAGATATATACAAATATTACTAAAGAAGAAACAATAACAACTGCATCATGGCCAGTATATTCAGATGAATTAACATTTGAAAAAGACGTTGAAAATATGGAATATGTAATTGCAGCTATAAAATCACTTAGAAATATTAGAGCAGAAATGAATGTTCCAAATTCAAGAAAAGCTAATATAATGGTTATTCCATCAAATGATGTTGTTAAAAATGCAATTGAAGAGGGAATAGTATACCTTGAAAAATTAGCTTCAGCAGCAGGTGTTGTATTTGCATCTAAGGAAGAGATTCCAAGTGATGCTGTATCAGCTATAATAGATGGTGCAGAACTTTATATGCCACTTGATGACTTAATAGATAAAGAAAAAGAAATAGAAAGACTTACAAAGGAAAAAGAAAAACTAGAAAAAGAAGTTGAAAGAGTTAATAAGAAACTTTCAAATGAAGGTTTTGTTAAAAAAGCTCCAGAAAGTGTTATTGAAGAAGAAAAAGAAAAACAAAAGAAATATCAAGATATGCTAGATAAGGTTATGGAAAGACTTAATAGCTACAGGGGGTAATAAAATGAACTACAATGAAGCTCTTAAATATGTAGAGAGTATAGGTAAGTTTGGTATAAACCTTGGGATGAAAAGAATAGAAAGATTTTGTGAAATTCTAGGAAATCCAGAAAAAAAACTAAAGGTTATACACGTTGGAGGAACAAATGGTAAAGGTTCAACTACTACATTTATATCAAAGATCCTAGAAGATGCTGGATATAGAGTAGGGGTATATACTTCACCATATATAGAAAGATTTACTGAAAGAATAAGAATAAACAAAGATGAAATACCAGAAACTGAAGTTGCAAGACTTGTAAGTGAAATGGTTCCTCATGTTGAAACTCTTGTTAAAGAAGGTCTTGAGCATCCAACAGAATTTGAGGTTATAACAGCAGTTGCATTTAAATATTTTGCAGAGCAAAATGTTGACTTTGTAATTTTAGAAGTAGGTCTTGGTGGAAGATTTGATGCTACAAATGTTGTAGACCCACTACTATCAGTTCTTACAACAATAAGCCTTGATCATACAAATGTTTTAGGAGACAATATAGCTCAAATAGCTTATGAAAAAGCTGGTATAATAAAAAAAGATAAACCAGTTGTTATGTATCCACAGGAAAAGGATGCTGAAAAGGTTATACTAGATGTTGCTAAAGAAATGAATAGTAAAATTTACAAAGTGGAAAATGTAAATCATACTGTTTTAAGCGAAAGTGTAGATGGAACAGAGTATAACTTAGATGGTGAAGTTAAGTATAGTAATTTAAAAATATCAATGCTAGGACATCACCAAGTAATGAATACTAAAACTGCAATTCTTGCTATAAAAGCACTTAAAGACCTTGGATATGATATAAAAGACGAGTCTATATATAAAGGTTTAGCAGCTGCTAAGTGGCCAGCTAGATTTGAGGTTTTAACTAAAGACCCTATAATAGTTTTAGATGGTGGACACAATGTTCAAGGAATAGAAGCTTTAGTTGATTCTATAAAAAAATACTTTAATGGTAAAAAAGTAAGAATTACATGTGGAATGCTTTCAGATAAAGACTATACTAAAATGACAAATGATTTATTAAGTATAGGTGATAACTTTATAACAGTTACTCCAAACAATGATAGAGCACTTACATCTGAAGAGCTTGCTAATATTATAAATGAAAATGGAAAAAGTGCTATTCCATGTAAAACTATAAAAGAAGCAGTAGATACTGCACTTAAAACAAGAGAAGAAGATGAAATGTTAGTTTTCTGTGGTTCACTTTATATGATAGGTGAGGTTAGAGGAATACTAAAAGAAAAGCTTAATATAAAATAATTTAAAGGCTAATAGTAGTTTTTACTATTAGCCTTTAACATTTTTTCTTTTAATTATATATAATAATTAAAAGGGAGTGAGGTGAAATGAGAAATAGTAAATTTAGAATATTTATATTAAATTTAAAAAGAAGTTTTAGAAAAGTAAATATATCTATAAATATTCAGTTAAAGTATATATTAAGAAAGCTTAAAATAAAATAATACTACAGATATTTGAAAATAAAATTACAATATATATTTATATAGAAAAAAACTATAAGAAATATTTTTGTAGTAATTTGTATAAGGATATTTTTTTGGGTATCATATATATATGGTCAAAATTACAATTAGGAGGACAAGGGATGAAAAGATTTAAAGGTATTTTAGTAGTACTTATGATTTTCACAATGATAGCTAGTTTATTTGCTGGTTGTTCAAAAGGTGAAGAAAAAAAAGAAGCTGCACAAACCTCTACAAAAGAAATTACATTTATGATTCCAGAGTGGGGTGCACCATCTCAGGAAATGCTTAATGAATTTGAAAAAGAAACAGGAATTAAAGTAAAAGTAAATACTGTAAGCTGGGATGATATTAGAGATAAAATATCAGTAGCTGCAGCTGGAAAAACTGCTCCAGCAGATGTTGTTGAAGTTGACTGGTCATGGGTTGGAGAATTCCAAAGTGCTGGATGGCTTGAGCCAATTAATTTATCAGAAGAAGATATAAAAGATATGCCATCAATACAATCATTTATGGTAGATGGAAAAGTTTTAGCACTTCCTTATGCAAATGATTTTAGAATTGCTTATTATAATACAGAACACTTTAAAAAAGCAGGTATAAATAGTGAGCCTAAAACTTGGGATGATATATATAACTATGCTAAAACAATAAAAGAAAAAAATGTTGTAAAATATCCATACTCTATTCCTTTAAGTGCAGAAGAGTCAGCTACTACATCATTAATATGGCTAGCTTTTGCTAAAAATGGAGTAGTATTTAATGATGATAATACATTAAACAAAGAAAGTGTATTAGATGCTTTAAACTATATTGATAAATTAAACAAAGAAGGACTAGTTGATCCTATAAATAGAACTTCAAAGGGAATGGACTCTTATCGTAAGTTAACAACTGGTGAAGCTAGTATGCTTATAGGACCTACATCATTTGTTGGTCGTGTTAATGATTCAAATGAATCACAGGTTGTAGGTAAGGTTACTCCTATACTGCTTCCAGGTAAAACAGCACCTTCAGATAAAACAATGGCACTACCTGAAGGAATCGGTGTTACTAAATACTCAAAAAATAAAGAAGCTGCGGAAAAGTTTGTAAAATGGTATACATCAGCAAAAATGCAAGAGCAATTATTTGAAAAAAATAATTCTATACCAACTAGAACTTCAGTTCTTGAAAAGTTAATAAAAGAAGATAAGATTAAAAATTCAGGTGCAATGCTTGAAGAGTCAAAACTTATAAAGTCACCTTTCCCAAATGGAGTACCTAATTATTATACTGAAATGAGTACGGCTATATTTAATGCAGTAAATAAAATGGTAAATGGTGAGCTTACTCCAGAAAAAGCTTATGAGCAAATGGAAGCTAAGGTAAACGAATTAGCTAAAAAATAACATACTTTATAAATTCAAGGATTGTCTATAGGCAGTCCTTGAACTTTGTTTATGAAGGGAGAAATTTATGATACAAAGACAAAAGAGGTTTCCCTACTTACTACTTATTCCAAGTATGATAATAATGATAGGTCTTGTTGTTGTACCTATTATTTCAACATTTTTTCTAAGTCTTGAAAACTATAAGCTAACTGAACCTCAAAATAAATCCTTTGTTGGATTTGAAAATTACATAGAAGTATTAAAATCCACAGATTTTAGATATGCTTTAGTTAATACTTTATTTGTTGTTATTATTGTTATTATTATATCTTTAGTATGTAGTTTAGGGGTAGCCTTAATATTAAACAAAAAGGTACGTATAAATGGTGTTTTAACTGCTATAGCTATACTTCCTTGGGCATTACCACCTATAGTTAATGGAATAGTATGGAGATTTATTTTTTACCCAGGATTTGGATTTATGAATAAACTTTTATTTTATTTTGGATTAATTAATGAGCCTATACCTTATACAATAAATAGGTTTATGTTAATGTTTATAATAGCAATAATTGTTTCATGGAGGGTTATTCCATTTTGTGCTATTATATTTTTATCAAATATGCAGTCAATTCCAGAAAATCTTTATATATCGTCAAAAATAGATGGAGCTAATAAATTTCAAATATTTTTCAAGGTAACATTACCACTTTTAATACCTTCGTTTGTAATTGTTATAACTAATATAACAATTAGTGCTATAAATGTATTTGATGAGGTTATAGCATTATCTGGTTATAGTGACGTTGGCCAAACCTTATTAGTATATAACTATGTAAATACATTTAAATTTTTAAATTTTGGACTTGGAAGCGCTATTACATATATAATCATGCTTATATCAGGTATAGCAGGATATTTTTATATAAAAAATATTTATAACCCAATGGGGGTGAGAAAATGAAAAAATCAAGTTTAACTGAAAAAGCAGTATATATAATTGCTGTTGCTGTATTTATAGTTTTTTCTATAGGACCAATACTTTGGTGCTTAATAGTAAGTTTAACTCCAGAAAGTGAAATGTTAAAGGAAACAGCTAACTTTTTTCCTACAAGATTAATATTTGATAACTATCAAATACTTCTTTCAGCAGGTACAGGTCAACATGAAACTTTTTTTACAGCTTTAATTAACTCTTTAAAGTCAGTAATAATAACACTAGCTCTTGGAATACCATGTTGTGTTATGACTGCTTACTCACTTTCAAGATTTGAATTTAAAGGTAGAAAAACTATAAAAACATGTTTGCTAATTACTATGGTTATTCCGTTATTTACTACTATTATACCTTTATATAGAATATTTTCAGAACTTCAATTACTTGATAATATATTTTGGCTTTCTATGGTATATATTTCATCTTTTTTACCTATTACAACATGGCTTTTATGTAATTATTTTGAGTCTATACCAAAGGAGCTTGAACATGCTGCATGTGTAGATGGATGTAGTAAAATAAAAATATTTTTTAGAATAATACTTCCTATTTCATATCCTATAATATTTGCATGTGTTTTAATAATATTCCTTTTAACATGGAATCAATTCCAAATACCATTAATTTTAGCTTCCTCAGAGGCTACAAAGCCTTTAAGTATGATAATGGCAGAGTTTATGACTAAAGACTCTATACAATATGGTATAACAGCAGCTGCTGGAATACTTGCCATAATTCCACCTGCAGTAGTGGCTATTATATTTAGAAAATTACTTATATCAGGGCTTACTCAAGGGTCTGTAAAAGGATAAAGCTAAGGTGCAATGCGCCTTAGCTTTATTTTATTCTAGTACCATCTTTTGAATCAAAAATAAATATTCCTGAATCTTTAAATTTTAGTTTAATAGTATCATGTTTTTTTATATTAATATTAGAGTCAATAGTAGTTTTTAAATTTATATCATTAATAGATAATTCAACAAGCTTTTCTCTACCAAGTGTATAGAAGTTTTCAATTTTTGCTAAAGTATTATAATCCTCTTCATCTGTTATACAAATACTTTCAGGTCTTATAGCTAAAACAACTTCTTTTCCATTAATACTACTTGGAAAAGCGTTATATTTTATTTTAGTGTTTTTATTAGTAACTAAATAGTTATTATCTACTTTTCCAAGAACCTTGTTAATAGGAGGATTCCCAAGAAAGCCTGCAACAAATAAATTAGCTGGATTTTCATATAAATCCTCTGGAGTAGAGTATTGTTGAACTACACCTTTATCAATTAAAAGTATTTTGTCAGAAATAGTCATAGCTTCTTCTTGATCATGTGTTACAAATAAAGCAGTTATATTTGTGCTTTGCTGTATTTTTCTAATTTCCTCACGCATTTCTACTCTAAGTCTTGCATCAAGATTAGATAAAGGCTCATCTAAAAGTAAAATTTTAGGTTCTTTAGCAAGAGCTCTTGCTATAGCAACTCTTTGTTGTTGACCACCAGAAAGCTCTTTAGGCTTTCTATTAAGCATAGAATCAATGTGAACAAGTTTTGCAAGGTCTTTTACTTTTTTTAATCTTTCCTCTTTAGGTATTTTTTTTATTTCAAGTGGAAAGCCAATATTACCTTCAACTGTCATATGAGGATATAGGGAATAGTTTTGAAATACAAGTCCTATATTTCTTTTTTCAGGAGGTATATTTGTAACATCTTCATTATCAAAAAATATCTTACCTTCAGTTGGCTCTAAAATACCAGAGATAAGATATAAAATAGTACTTTTTCCACAACCACTTGGTCCTAAAAGACAAATAAGTTCTCCATCTTTAAACTCAACATTTAAGTTATTAATAGCTGTAAAATCATCAAACTTTTTTGATAGACCTTCTATTTTAACCTTCATAGTACACCACCTTAACCTTTGTTATATTTAAATAATATCAGAAAAAGCAATTAAATGGTATTTAATAGTGTATAGAAAATAAAAATACAAAAAAAGATTTTATATAATAAAAATCATATAAAATCCAATTTTGATTTATTTTATATTAGTATTTTTTAATAAGTCTAAAATATTTTTATATAAGGTTTCTCCGTTATTATTCCAATTATTACATATAGACAATGCTTCTATTTCACTATCTTTATAAAGATCTAAATTTATAAAAAGTGTATTGTTTTTCATTCCCTTAAGAGTTACTTTAAACTGATTATTTTCTTTTTCAAAAGAAGAATTAAAAACAATATTTTCAGAAACATCTTTAATAGAGCTTGTATACTTGTTTATAGTTTCTAATTTATCAACAGGAATTCTATTAATAAAAAACTCTAATGTATTTTTACCAGACTCAGTTAAAGTAAGCTTATGAGTCTTATCTTCTTTAAAATCAGATATAAATCCATTATCTATTAACTCAAATATGTATTGTTGAAGTGAGAAATAATTAATAAGATTATTTTCAAGAACAACCTGTGTTATATCAGAGTTAGATACAGGATTTGGTAATTTATCAAGTATATATAAAAGCAAAAGCTTATTTTCAGCAAGTTCAGAAGTATCTTTAAACATATTGTCCTCCTAACACTAAATGATTTTACTTATATAGTAATTATAACAATAATATATAAAACCTATCAAGTGAAATTAAGTTAATAATAGTAAGTTAATACTTTATTTAATAAAATATTTTGTGTTTAAGGTATATAGAGTATATATTAAGTAATTAATATAGGAAAAAAATAATAGATATTAATAGAAAGAAGTAGTGGAGGTATTAAAAATTGAAAAAAAGGTTAGTTAATACTTTTTTAGTTTTTTGTATAATAGGTGTTTCTATTTATTATTCAAATGGAAAAGGTGTTAGTGTTTTCAATAGTGTACTTGAGAAAAAAGATTCTATGCCTATTCATAGTGTAAGTACAGAGGAAAAAGTAGTTTCTATAACTATAAATACAGGATTTGGTACACAGTATACAAGTGAAATATTAGATCTTCTTGAAGATGAAGGGGTTAAAGCCACTTTTTTTGTTACAGGTAAGTGGATAGATGCATATAGAGAAGATTTATTAAATATACATAATAAAAAGCATGAGGTAGGTAATAGTTCATTAACATATCCTCATTTTACAAAAATCTCAAAGGAAGAAATAAAAAGTGAGATTAAATCTACTGATGATAAAATAAACGAAGTAATTAGTGAAAGAACAAAACTAGTAAGACCTCCTTTTGGAGATTATAGTGCAAGTGTTATAAAAACTATACAAGGGGAAGGGTACTATCCAATTATTTGGGATGTAGACTCTTTAGATAATACTAATAGGGATAAAAAAGAAATAGTAGATATTGTATTAAAGCAAGTATCAAATGGATCTATAATACTTTTTAATAATACAGAGAAAACAAAAGGTGCATTAAAGGAAGTTATAAGAGAGTTAAAGCTTAGAGGATATAAGTTTAAAAAGGTTTCAGATTTAATATATAAAGATGGATATTATGTAGACCATACAGGTAGGCAGAAAAATATGAAATAAGTATTAAAAAATTATTAAAAGCAAAAGAATTAAAATAAACAATGCTAAAATCTATCTTAAAGAATAAAAAATATCATAAAAGGAAATATATAATAATAAAACTTTTATGAGGTGTTAATTAATGATAGTAATAGGAATAGTGTCAGATAATTATAAAGAAAATTTAGCTAAAAATTTATTTAATTATCTAAAAAAAAGAGGAAAAACAGGGGTACTGATAGAAAAATATAGTAATACAAATTATACCCAAAATAGTACAGAATTGGATTATATTATATTTGATCTAAAAATAGATGATATAAATGAAAATAATTATAGCTTAGAGTTTGATATTATTTTAGAAAGATTTGAAAGTAGCAAAGTTTACAATGAAGATAAACTACAAGAGTTGATTTTTAAAATTAAAAATAATGGATATTTTATCTTTAATTCTGACTATATTAATAAGATTAGTTTTAAGTGTAGTGAAATATATCCTATTACATATGGCCTAAATTCTAAATCTACGGTTACGGCTTCAAGTGTTAATGATATTGAAGGATTAGAATTTAGTTTTTGTTTGCAAAGAAATATATTAAGTATGGGAAATGAAATTATACAGCCTTTTGAAAAACCATTAAAATTTGAAGGGGATAATATGGATTTATATGATTATATTTCTGAATTAACTTGTATTATGATATTAGGATATAAAATTTAAAAAAACTAACATAATTTGTAAAGTAAAATAATAATAATATCTTAAGATTATTTTTATTTTTAAAAATACGAAGGAGAGGGATGGGAAAATGGCAGACAATCTTTTAGTTACAAACAAGGTTTATATTGAAGGAAAGGTAATTTCTGAAATTAAATTCAGTCATCAAATGTATGGTGAGGGATTTTACACATTGAAAGTTGAGGTACCAAGACTAAGTGATACAGTTGATGTATTACCTATAACAATTTCTGAAAGACTTATATCTATTATGGATATTAAGGTTGGAAGTTTAGTTAGTGTTGTTGGACAACTTCGTTCATACAATAAAATAGTAGATGGTAATAATCGTCTTATACTAACTATATTTGCTAGAGATATTAATTACATTGAGGAGATCTCTAAAACACCTAATCAAATATTTATAGATGGTTATATATGCAAAGCACCTGTTTATAGAACTACACCTTTTGGTAGAGAAATAACAGATATATTAGTAGCTGCAAATAGACCATATAATAAGTCTGATTACATACCTGTAATTGCATGGGGAAGAAACGCAAGATTCTCAAGTACTTTAGAAGTAGGTTCTCATATAAGAATATGGGGAAGAGTTCAAAGTAGAGAATATGAGAAAAAAGTTTCAGACGAAATTGTTTTAAGTAGAGTAGCATATGAAGTTTCTATTACTAAAATGGAGTCTGTAACAGATGAAGATAGTTTAGATATTTTAGAAAATGAAAATGTTTTAAATATCAATAGAGAGTCAAGTTTGGAACTGGAAGAATTTGAAAATAACGATTTAGCATTAGATGAAGTATCAGCAGAAATAACAAACTAATTTTATTTTATGGGTTAAAAAAAGTCTGTTCAATTGAACAGACTTTTTTATTACTTTCTAAGATCATCAAGAAGTTGAGTTTTGTCCTTTGTTTTATCATCAACTGATTTTATAACCTTAGCAGGAGAACCTGCAACTACCATACCAGGCTCAACATCACTTGTTACAACAGAACCTGCTGCAACAACTGCACCGTCACCAACTTTAACTCCTTCAAGAACAACAGCATTTGCTCCTATAAGTACGTTATCTCCTATCATAACAGGATCCTTTGAAGGTGGCTCTAAAACTCCTGCTATTACAGCTCCTGCACCAATATGTGAGTTTTTACCTATTTTAGCTCTAGCTCCTAAAACAGCGTTCATATCTATCATAGTACCTTCGCCTATTTCAGCTCCTATGTTTATAACAGCACCCATCATAATAACTGCAGTATCTGCTATATGAACACCTTCTCTTAAAAATGAACCTGGTTCAACTCTTGCATTAACGTGTCTTGTATCCATAAGTGGAATAGCTGAATTTCTTCTATCCCATTCAACTTTAAATTTATTTATTTTATCTTTATGTTCATTTAGGAAGTTTTCAATTTTCTCATTTTCACCAAATATAACGTAGAAATTACCTTCTCCATATATTTCAATTTCATTGTTTGAAATTCCAGCAAGATTACCATCAACGTAAACTTTAACAGGTGTTGCTTTTTTACTTTCTTTTATAAATCTTGCAATTTCATATGGATTAGTTAAGTCGTAGTCTCTTCTTATATCCATAAATATGTCCTCCTTATAATTTAAAAATTTGTAATTTTTTATTAATATAGCATTAAGGTGTATATTTGTCAATTAAAGCTATAGTTCCTTTATATATGATTCTAATCTATTTAAAGCTTCCTCTAAAGTACTAGTAGAGTAGGCGTAGGATAGCCTTACATATCCGTCTATTTCTCCAGAAAACGCTGTACTAGGTACAAGTGCTACTTTCTTTTTATCTAAAAGATCAAGAGCAAAGTCTTGAGAAGAACTATTAAATTTTTTTATACATGGGAATATATAAAAAGCACCTTCAGGAAGTTCTACATCAAATCCCATTGATAAAAGTCTTTTATATACATAATCACGTCTTTTAATGTATTCTTCTTTCATAGGCAAAGCATCGTCTATACCACTAGTTAAAGCTTCGATTGCTGCATATTGGCTTATAGTACATGCACATGTAGCATTATATTGATGAACCTTTAATAAATGCTTTGCTATATTTTCAGGTGCACATATAAAACCAATTCTAAATCCAGTCATAGAATGTGATTTTGATAAACCATTTATAACAATTGTCTTTTCCCTCATATTATCTATGTTTGCTATAGACATATGCTGTGAGGTAAAAGAAAGTTCGCTATAAATTTCATCAGATAAAATAAATATATTTTTATCCTTTAATACATTTGATATACTATGTAAATCATCTAAGCTTAAAACACATCCAGTAGGGTTAGATGGATATGGAAGAATTACACATCTAGTTTTAGGTGTAATTGCTTTTTCAAGAGCAGATGCAGTTAGCTTAAAGCCTGTTTCAGTAGTATCTATATAAATAGGAGTAGCCCCCATAAGTTTTATTACAGGTTCATAACCAGGGTATGCAGGTGAAGGTATAATAACTTCACATCCAGGTTCTAGTATTCCGCGAAGAGAAGTATCAATAGCTTCACTTGCACCATTAGTAACTATTAGTTCACTTTCAGGATTATAGTTTAAAGAATATTTTTTAAAAAGAAAATTACTTGCAGCTTGTCTAAGTTCTATTAATCCTGCATTGTGGGTATAAACCGTTTTCCCCATATCAAGAGCTTTTTTAGTAGCTTCTTTAATATGTTCTGGTGTATCAAAATCAGGTTGTCCTATAGTTAGAGAAATAGCATTATCATATTTTTGAACTAGGTTATGAAATTTTCTAATACCTGATATTTCAATACCTTTTACTTTATCATTAATAAGATTTTCCATAATAACTCCTTTTAACCTATTTAAAGCCCCACTTAAATTAAAGAGGGGCTTTTATTTTTTAACCTATAACGTCACTCATTGTGTAATAGCCACTTGTTTTTGTAGATAAAAATCTAGCAGCTTTTATAGCACCATCAGCAAAAACATCACGTGTTAAAGCTGTATGCTTTATTTCAACAATTTCATTGTTACTAGCAAATAAAGCAGTATGCTCACCAAATATTCCGCCGGATCTTACTGCGTGGATACCGATTTCATTTTTAGTTCTTTTTTCTGTTTTTGTATGTCTTCCATGAACATAATTTATATTATCTTCAAGTTCATCTTTCATAGCATCTGCTATCATTAAAGCAGTTCCACTTGGAGCATCTAATTTTTGATTATGATGTTTTTCAATAACTTCTATATCAAATTCAGGATATAAAGTACTTGCTGCTTTTTTTACAAGAGAAAGTAGTAGGTTTATACCAACTGACATATTTCCTGAGTGAAGTATTGCAAACTCCTTAGATGCTTTAAGCATTTCTTCTTTTTGTTCATCAGAAAAACCTGTAGTACATATTACAAGAGGAGTTTTAGTTTTATGTCCAAATTCTAAAAGGTCGTTTAAACAGCTGTGATTTGAAAAATCTATAACAACATCAGCCTTTTCTTTAACGTCTTTTATAGAGGCGTAAACAGGATAGTTATTTTCAAATGCATTAGGATTTCTATCTACACCACAAACTGTTTCAAGGTCGTCGGTTTCATTTATAATACGTGTTAAAACACGACCAACTCTTCCGTTACATCCGAATAAAAGAATTTTCATATTTTCACCTCTATATATTTATTCCATATTCTTCCATGGCATTAGTTAAAATTTCTTTTCCGCCGTTTGACATTTCAACTAGTGGAAGTCTAAGTTCACCAACATTTTTGCCCATTATATTTAACGCTGTTTTTACAGGGATAGGGTTACATTCTATAAATAGAGAGTTTATTAGAGGTAACATTTTTAGCTGAAGTTCAAGAGCGGCTTTAACATCACCTTCCATGTATTTTGCACATATATCATGTGTTTCCTTTGGAAGAAGGTTAGCTACAACAGAAATAACACCTTTTCCTCCAAGAGACATTATAGGAACTATTTGATCGTCATTTCCAGAGTATATATCTAAATTAGGACACATACGTGCTATTTGAGCTATTTGGCTAATATTTCCACTAGCTTCTTTAATAGCAACTATATTAGGTAATTTAGATATTTCAACTAATGTTTTAGGTTCTATGTTAATTCCTGTTCTTGATGCTACATTATATACTATTATAGGAACGTTAACATTTTTTGCTATAGCTTCAAAGTGTTTAACAAGTCCTACTTGAGTAGTTTTATTATAATAAGGTGTAATAACTAAAAGTCCATCAACACCAATTCCTTCAGCCCATTTGCTCATTTCAATTGAGGAAGCAGTATTATTACTACCTGTTCCTGCTATAACAGGTATTCTTCCTTTTACTGTATCAACAGTAAACTTAATAGTTTCTTTTCTTTCGCTTTCAGTCATAGTAGATGCTTCACCTGTTGTACCACAGATTACAATAGCATCAGTACCTTCCTCTATATGCCAGTTTAAAAGTTCTTCTAGTTTATTAAAATCAACTCCACCTTCATTAAATGGGGTAACAATTGCAACTCCTGAACCAGTAAAAATACTCATGAATATTCATCCTTTCATTTTACAAACTTAATTTCATTATATGCATATAGAGAGATTTTTGCAATTTAACATAAAAATAAAAAATAAAATAAAAATTTAAAACATGGCACCCGTTAAGAGTGCCATAAAACTTAACTATTTAGCAAGTATTTCTGCTATTTGAACAGTGTTTGTTGCAGCACCTTTTCTAATGTTGTCAGCAACAACCCAAATATTAAGACCGTTTTCAACAGATTCGTCTCTTCTGATTCTACCAACAAAAACTTCATCACGACCTGCAAGTGGTGCTGGCATTGGATATTCGTTTTTAGAAGGGTCGTCCATAACAACGATTCCTTCAGCGTTGGCTAAAGCTTCACGAGCTTCGTTTACATCTACAGGATTTTCGAATTCTATATTAATAGATTCACTGTGTCCGTAGAAAACAGGAACTCTAACTGTTGTAGCAGTTACTTTAATATCATCTCTGTGAAGAATTTTCTTAGTTTCTTCTATCATTTTCATTTCTTCTTTAGTATAACCATTTTCCATAAATACATCTATGTGTGGAATTAGGTTATAAGCTATTTGGTGTTGGAACTTTTTAGGAGCAGTTCCTTTTAAAGATCCTTCTTCAAGGTCTGCATATCCAGCAACACCAGCACCAGCTACAGCTTGGTAAGTTGAGTATATAACTCTTTTAATTTTGTACTTATCATCAAGTACCTTAAGTGGAACCATAGCTTGAATAGTAGAACAGTTAGGATTTGCGATAATTCCTTTGTTCCATTTAATATCCTCAGCGTTAACTTCAGGTACAACAAGTGGAACATCCTTGTCCATTCTCCAAGCACTACTGTTATCTACTACAGTACATCCTTTAGATGCTGCAATAGGTGCAAACTTTTTACTTACATCTCCACCTGCTGAGAATAGTGCTATATCTATTCCTCTATCGAATGAAGATTCAGTAAGTTCTTCAACAGTATATTCCTTTCCATTAAATTCAACTTTTTCACCAGCTGATTTAGCTGATGAGAATAAATAAAGTTCATCAATTGGGAAGTTTCTTTCCTTTAATACTTTAAGAAAAGTTCTTCCTACCATTCCAGTTGCCCCTACAACTGCTAATTTTACTCCCATTTATGTTACCTCCTCAAAGCGTTAATTTATACGTTTATGAAAGTTATTATATCATAATATTGCAAAATATACTATTTATAAAAGGAAAAATTTTTTTATAAAGTAGTTATAGAATCAAAGGATTGTGAAAAACATAACATTTATAAAATGAAGTGAATTTATAAAAAACTTGCAAAAACATATACAATATTTCAGTATAAAATGAAAGTTTAGAGGTAAAGCTAAGTAAGAATATATTAATTTTAGGAGGGGTTTTATATGGTTACACCTTTTAAAAAGAAAGTAAAAGCAAAACTTATGGCAAATAAAGAATTAACAGATGAGATGAAGGAAAGAGAAAAAATAAAGTATGAAATAGCAGAAGAGCTTGGGCTTTTAGACAAAATAGAAAAACATGGATGGGATGGATTAACATCTAGTGAAACAGGAAAAATAGGTGGAATTATGACAAGAAGAAATAAAGCTGCAGGTAGAAAGTGGAATAAATAAAATAAAAGTCTTCATCTTATATTAGCAGATGAAGACTTTTATTTTTAAAATTTCATGCTTTAAAGTATATAATGCTTAATAAAAAATTAAAAAATACTGAATTTAATAAAATAAATATTTATATGTTATAATGAAAAATGTGTTCCTTGCATAACCACGTAAAAACAAGGTGAGCGTGTGCCTGCTTAAAACCAGCTCATAAAAAATCAAAACAGGAGGATTGTCCTTATGAAATTTAATGTAAAACAATTAACAAAGGTAGCTATAGTTGCAGCTCTTTATGTTGTGTCTACTATGGCTATAGCTCCAATTGGATATGGTGCTATACAATTTAGAGTATCAGAAATACTTAATCTTTTAGCATTTTTTAATCCTATGTATGGAATATCATTGGTTTTAGGATGTGCTATAGCAAATCTTTTTAGTCCATATGGACTTTATGATTTATTTTTTGGGACTTTATCAACATTAATTAGTGTAATATTTATTATAAAGTCTAAAAACCTATTTATAGCATCGCTTTGGCCAAGTTTATTTATACCTATATTAGTAGGTATAGAAATTACTATTTTAACAAATATGCCGTTTTTAGTTACAGCATTTCCTATACTTATAAGTGAATTTATTATAATGACATTAATAGGATATCCTGTATTTAAGGTTTTAGGAAAAAATAATAAATTTATATCTATACTTGAGAAATAATTTTTAGCAGTGCAAGGAAAAAGCTCTAACTAGTTTTAGTTAGAGCTTTAATTATATATAAGTTTTTAAAACCTCAAGATTTCCTTTTATTTCATAGGATTCTAAACAAGCAGGAATTAAAAATGTATCTCCTCTTTCTATTGAATTACTTTCACCATTATAAGCAATTCTTCCGTTTCCATCTATGCAAGTATATATATGAAAACTTTTATAGAAAGTATTATCTAAGTATGAATTACTAATTTTTATATAATCTACTGTAAAGTCTTTAATACTTATTAAGTTATGTTTATCTTTACCTTTATAATCAGATTTTCTAATAATATTTCCTTTAGATTGAACATTTAAAACATTAAGTGCATCTTTAACATGAAGTTCTCTTTTAACTCCTTTATTTTCTCTGTTCCAATCGTAAAGTCTATAGGTAATATCACTAGCTTGTTGAACCTCTAGAACTATAATATCATCTAAAAGGGCGTGAACAGTTCCAGATGGAATAAAAATACTATCTCCTATATTTACCTTCTCAACATTTAAAACTCCTTCAAAATTATTTTCTTCAATAGAAGCTTTAATGTCATTAATACTAAGATAGTCTTTAACACCTAATACTATTTTACTATTTTCATTTGCATAAACAACATACCAAAGTTCATTTTTCCCAAGGGACATAGCATTTTTTATAGCATATTTATCATTAGGATGAACCTGAACTGAAAGTTTTTCTTTAGCATCTAAAAATTTTACAATAAGGGGAAAAAAATCAGAGCCTATATTTTTACCTAAAATTTCTTTAGGATATGTGTCAACTAATGTTTTAAGATGGGTTTCCTTGAAAACACCATTTTTAATAGTTGATAAGTAATTTTTATAACATGAAACCTCAAAACTTTCCCCAATATTTGTTTCTTCAAAGCGTTTATTTAGTTTATTTTTTAAATTTTCTCCACCCCAAACACACTGTTTAAAAAAAGGTGATAAAAAAAGAGGATAAAACATGTCCTCCCCCCTAAACCTCTTATTTATATAAAATATTCTAAAAATCAATTTTTTGTTACACTTAATTAGGTAAATATATTAGAGTTTAGTTAGAAAAAAGTTTAAGTATTTGATAATATATTATTTAAATAAAAGATAAAGGTAGGGAAAAATTTACATGAACCAGCAGTATACTTATATATCACAGGTATATGACAAAATGATAGAGATGGATTATTCTAAGTGGAAAAGCTTTATCGAAGAATATTTTAAAAATAAAGAAATTAATTTAAAAGGAAAAGAAGCATTAGAACTTGGATGTGGAACAGGTAATATGACGCTTCAGCTAAAAAAATTAGGTCTTTCATTAACTGCACTTGATATATCTCAAGATATGTTAAATGTAGCAGAGGAAAAATTAAGACTTAAAAATTATAAAGTTAATTTTATAAATGGTGATATGACAGATATTTCCCTAGGAAAAAAATTTGATTATATATTTTCCTTTTGTGATGGGTATAATTATTTAATAGATGATGGAGAAATATTAAAAGCATTTACAAGTGCATATGATCATTTAAATGAAAATGGATATTTTATATTTGATATAAGTACAGCATATAAACTTTTAGAGGAAATAGGAGAGAAAAGTTTTACATTAAATGAAGAGGAATTATGCTATATTTGGGATAATTATATTGATGAGGATATAATAGAAATGTACATAACGTTTTTTGTTAAGGAAAATGATCTGTATAGGAAGTTTGAAGAAGTTCATTATCAAAGAGCATATTCAGTAAAATATTTGTTAGATATTTTACAAAGTGTAGGATTTAAATCTATTGAAATATACAATGACTATGAAAACACAAAGCTACATGATGAAAGTCAAAGAGCTGTTTTTATAGCAAAGAAATAAAGGAGGAAATTGTTTTGGGATACATTGTAAGAGCAACAGCTAATGAAGGGAATGTAAGAATATTTTGTGCTATAACAACTGATATGGTTGAAAAAGCAAGACAAATACATAACTTATCACCTGTAGCTTCAGCTACACTAGGTAGACTTTTAAGTGCTGGAAGTATTATGGGTGTTATGTCAAAGGGAGAAAAAGATAGACTAACTATTTCTATAAATGGTGGAGGTCCTGCTGGTAATGTTGTTGTTGCAACAGACGCTACAGGAAATGTTAAAGGGTATATAGGAAATCCTAATGTAAATCTACCTGCAAATGATAAAGGAAAACTAGATGTAGGTGGAGCAGTTGGAAAAAATGGAGTTTTAAATGTTGTAAGAGATTTAGGGCTAAAAGAACCTTATGTAGGTCAAGTTCCAATTTATACAGGGGAAATAGGAGATGATATTGCATATTATTTTACAGTGTCAGAACAAACACCATCTGCTGTGGTTTTAGGAGTTTTAGTTAATAAAGATATGAGCATAAGCGGTTCTGGTGCACTTATTATTCAAATGATGCCAGATGCTCCAGAAATGCTAGCTGATGTTATTACATATAGATTAGAGGAAATACCACCTCTTTCAACTTTAATATCAGAAGGAAAGTCAGCAGAGGATATATTAAATTTATTATTTGACGATATGGACCTTAAAATATATGAAAAAATAGATGTTGAATATAAATGTGACTGTTCTAGAGAAAGAGTAGAAAAAACACTTATATCTTTAGGTGAAAGTGAACTTACTAACATTAAAAACGAAGAAGAAGGAATAAATGTAGAATGTCATTTTTGTGATAAAAATTATAAATTTACTTCAAGTGATATAGAATCTTTAATAGAAGAAGCTAAGAAATAAAGTATAAAGGCTAGAATTTATCTAGCCTTTATACTTTAAAAAAATTTTTATTTTAAGTGTTGACACAAAGACTTGTCTAGTGTATGATAATATATGTCGGTAAGACAAGTAATACTTGGAAGCATAGCTCAGCTGGGAGAGCACCTGCCTTACAAGCAGGGGGTCACAGGTTCGATCCCTGTTGTTTCCACCAAAAATGGCCCAGTAGCTCAGTTGGTTAGAGTGCTGGCCTGTCACGCCAGAGGTCGAGGGTTCGAGCCCCTTCTGGGTCGCCATTTTTGATTAGCCTCGATAGCTCAGTCGGTAGAGCAGGGGACTGAAAATCCCCGTGTCGCTGGTTCGATTCCGGCTCGAGGCACCATTTTTGAGGCGGCATAGCCAAGTGGTAAGGCAGAGGTCTGCAAAACCTTTATTCCCCAGTTCAAATCTGGGTGCCGCCTCCAATTAATGTTTTAAATAATATATTGACAAGTAAAATTCAAGATGGTAAAATACAATTACGTTTTGGAAGCATAGCTCAGCTGGGAGAGCACCTGCCTTACAAGCAGGGGGTCACAGGTTCGATCCCTGTTGTTTCCACCAAAATGGCCCAGTAGCTCAGTTGGTTAGAGTGCTGGCCTGTCACGCCAGAGGTCGAGGGTTCGAGCCCCTTCTGGGTCGCCATTTTGATTAGCCTCGATAGCTCAGTCGGTAGAGCAGGGGACTGAAAATCCCCGTGTCGCTGGTTCGATTCCGGCTCGAGGCACCATTTTATTAGCGGGAGTGGCTCAGTGGTAGAGCGTCACCTTGCCAAGGTGAACGTCGCGAGTTCGAATCTCGTCTTCCGCTCCAATTTTATATGGCGGCATAGCCAAGTGGTAAGGCAGAGGTCTGCAAAACCTTTATTCCCCAGTTCAAATCTGGGTGCCGCCTCCAAATTAAGTCTTAAAAACAATTTTGTTTTTAAGACTTTTTTATGTTTAAAGGAGAAAAGTAATGGAAAAATTTATAGAAATTCCTAATTTACCAAAAAGTAATGTTTCTTTAGCTGTTGTAGATGGTAGAGTAGATAAAGAAATTGAAGAATTTCTTTATAATAGAGAAGTAAATATAATAAAAACATATAAAAATGATTTTGTTTATGATGCTATATCATATCATCCAGATATTATAATGTGCCATGTTGGAGATAAACAAATAGTTGTAGCTAAAAATACATCTAATAAGTTTGTTTATAAGTTAGAAGAAAAAGGATTTGAAATTATAGAGGGAAAAAATGAAGTAAGTGAAAAATATCCTTTAGATGTATTTTATAACGTTTGTATTGATAAAGACTGTGTTATTTGTAATGAAAAATATACCGATGAAATTTTACTTGAAAAACTTTATGAAAAAGGAAAAAGTATAATAAACGTAAAACAAGGGTATACTAAATGTTCGACTCTTATAGTTGACTCAGGAATATTTGTAACATCAGATAAGGGAATACATACTATATTAATTAGAGAGAAAAAAAAATCACTGCTTATATCACCTAAACATATAGAGTTATTTAATATGAATTATGGCTTTATAGGAGGAGCTTCAGGAAAAATAGCGGAAAAAGAAGTAGCTTTTTATGGAAACATATTATTGCACAAAGATGGAGATATTATAAATAGGTTTTTAACTGAAAATGGTTTTAGCTCTGTATCTCTTAGTAAAAATAAATTAATAGATTTAGGGACACTAATACCACTTAAGGAATATAATGATATATAATCTCCGAATTTTTCCTGAATAGCATTTAATGGAGCACACATACTATTCTTGAAGGGAGTGATAATGTTGCTTCTCCTGTCTATAGGATATACTAATAGCAAAAACGATATATATTATAAATTCACTCAATTGTGTTCGTATTTAAAAGAAAAAAGAATTGATACTGCTATTGTTGAAAATATGGTAGGTAAAGTTAATTATATAAAATGTTTTCTTAAAGATACTGAGGATAATATAGAGCTTTTCAATAAGTGTAGAGAGTTTTTTTATGCTTATGCATCTAATATTATATATGAATTTATATCAAGTGAGTATGAAGAAGAAAATATTAAAAAGATAGTTAAAGAGAACTACTATTATCTAGAAAGTAAAGAGAAAAATGAAATAACCAAAAGATGTAATGCACTAATACTTGGTAAAGGAATAGCAGGAAATAGTGGATTAATGTCTAGTATTAGTTGTAAAAATCTAGTAATTAAAAAAATACAAAATTATTTAGATGAAAGTAAAGAAATTAATATAGATGGATTTGTAAGATTCAGGTTAAAAGACGTAATTTCTGAGCTTAATATAATGGTTGATAAAGTTGTTGAAGATTATGTACTTGAAAAAGAATATAGTGAGTTTATAGGACTTTTAAGATACTTTGTTGATATACAAGAAAGTAAATATGAACTTATTAACATTTTTGTGGATAAAAACAGTAATTACCAAGTAACCAATGAAGAAAATATAAATATATCTGATAATTTTTTTGGAGATTTTGATCTAGATATTAATAAGAACATAACTCAAACAGAGGATATACTAATTAGTGCTCTTATAACCGCATCTCCTATAAAAATAATAATACATGGTATAGAAAATATAAAGTGTAAAGAGTCTGTAGATACACTTTTAAATATTTTTTCAGATAGAATAATACTGTGTAGTGGATGTGATAAGTGCAAAGAATTGGTTGGTATTTTTATGTAGTTTTATATATAGACATAAAAAAAACTGTATGATATAATGAGCGTAAATATTGAAAAACTTTGATTGGGAAGAGTAAATTAACACCGATTATAAGAGAGGAAGATCCTAGGCTGTAAGATTTTCTTAATTAGGATAATTGAAAACCACCCATGAGTTCTAGCCTTGAAACTATATTAGAGGTTAGCGTATGCTGCGTTATAGCTTTAAGTGGGTTTAGACCAATTTGGGTGGAACCGCGGGAAATTACTACTCTCGTCCCTGTTTACAGGACGAGAGTTTATTTTTTGTTTAATTTACTTGAAAGGAGAAAAGATATGATAAAAGTTACTCTAAAAGATGGAAAAATATTAGAATTTGAAGGAGATATTACAGTAGCTGATGTTGCAAAAGAAATTAGCATGGGTTTATATAGAAATGCACTAGCTGCTAAGGTAAATTCTAAGGTAGTAGATTTAAACTCACCTATTAAAGAAGATAGTGAAGTTGAAATTTTAACTAAAGATGATGAAGAAGGAATAGGAGCTTTAAGACATACTAGTGCTCATATACTAGCACAAGCTGTAAAAAGACTATATCCAGAAGTTAAAATAGCAATAGGACCATCAATTGACAATGGATTTTACTATGACTTTGATGCGCCATTTGCAATAACACCTGAAATTCTTGAAAAAATAGAAAAAGAAATGCAAAAAATAGTTAAAGAAGATATTAAACTTGAAAGATTTGAAATGCCAAGAAATGAAGCTATAGAATTTTTCAAAAATCTAGGAGAAGATTATAAGGTAGAACTTATAGAAGACCTTCCAGAAGATGAGGTAATATCTTTCTATAAACAAGGTGATTTTACAGACCTTTGTGCAGGACCTCATATAGAATCAACAGGAAAAATAAAAGCAATAAAACTTCTTTCAATTGCAGGGGCATATTGGAGAGGTGACGAGAAAAATAAAATGCTTCAAAGAGTATATGGAACATCATTTTTAAAGAAAAGTGAATTAGATGACTATCTTAATATGCTAGAAGAAGCTAAAAAAAGAGATCATAGAAAACTTGGTAAAGAACTTGATTTATTTAGTATGAATGAAGCGGGACCAGGATTCCCATTTTTCCATCCAAATGGAATGGTTGTTAGAAATGAATTAGAAAATTTCTGGAGAAATATTCATACTAAAAATGGATATAAAGAAATTAAAACTCCAATTATATTAAATGAAGAGCTTTGGCATACTTCAGGACACTGGGATCACTACAAAGAAAATATGTACTTTACAACTATAGATGAAGGAAACTACGCTATAAAACCTATGAACTGCCCAGGTGGAGCTTTAGTTTATAAATCAGGTATGCATAGCTACAGAGACCTTCCATTAAGAATGGGAGAGCTTGGACTTGTTCATAGACATGAAATATCAGGAGCTTTACATGGACTTATGAGAGTTAGAACATTTACTCAAGATGATGCTCATATTTTTATGACAAAAT
Organism: Bacillota bacterium; assembly: GCA_023389275.1. GTDB lineage: Bacteria > Bacillota > Clostridia > Clostridiales > Caloramatoraceae > Clostridium_AB. Next base: position 1,810 of record JAEWEN010000023.1, on the reverse strand, counting down.
CTCAAATAAAAGATGAAGTACTAGGAGTAATTAATCTTATAGATTCTGTTTATAAAACATTTGGATTTGAGTATCATGTAGAGCTTTCAACAAGACCAGAAAGTTCAATAGGAAGTGATGAGGACTGGGAAGCTGCAACAAATGGACTTGTTGAGGCATTAAATGCAGCAGGACTTAGCTATAAGGTAAATGAAGGAGACGGAGCCTTCTATGGACCTAAAATAGACTTCCACTTAAGAGATTGTATAGGAAGAACATGGCAATGTGGAACTATACAACTTGACTTCCAATTACCAGAAAGATTTGACCTAAGCTACATAGGTGAAGATGGAGAAAAACATAGACCTGTTATGGTTCATAGAGTTGTATTTGGAAGTATTGAAAGATTTATAGGTATACTTATAGAGCACTTTGCAGGAGCATTCCCAACTTGGCTTGCACCAGTACAAGTTAAAATATTACCTGTAACAGATAGAGCTAATCAATATGCTAAAGAACTTCAATCAAAACTTTTAGAGGAAAATATAAGAGTTGATGTAGATGTTAGAAACGAAAAAATAGGATATAAAATTAGAGAAGCACAGCTTCAAAAAGTTCCTTATATGATAATTTTAGGAGATAAAGAGCTAGAAGCTAAAAATATATCTTTAAGATCAAGAGTTAAAGGTGACCTTGGAAGTTTATCAGTTGAAGACTTTATAAAAGATATTAAAGAAGAGATTAAAAGTAAAACTCTTAATCAGTAAATTAAAAGAATTAAAAAAAGTATTGACAAACAAAGGCTTAATAGATATACTGTTAAGAGTAATTAAGAAGAAACCATCCGTTTCTCACCTTGCTCTAATTGAGGTTGTAAGGTTAATATGTATAGATATATTACTGTTTAGTATGTATATAGTACGGATGGAATACCATTCGTACTATTTTTATATGGTTTTAAATTCTGGAGGTGGATACCATTAATAAAGAAAATTTAATCAATGAAGAGATTCGTGAAAAAGAGGTAAGAGTTTTAGCGGCAGATGGAGAGGCTCTTGGTTTTATGTCATCTAAAGAGGCACTTGAAATTGCAGAGAAAAAACAACTAGACCTAGTTTTAATTGCACCACAGGCTAAACCACCTGTAGTAAAGATTATGGATTATGGAAAATATCTTTATGAACAACAAAAAAGAGATAAAGAAGCTAGAAAAAAACAAAAAGTTGTTAGTTTAAAAGAAATCCGTATAAGCCCGACAATTGAAGCACACGACCTTGGGGTTAAAGCTAAAAATGCTGAGAAGTTCCTAAAAGACGGGGACAAAGTAAAAGTTACAGTAAGATTTAGAGGAAGAGAAGCAGAACATTCTCACTTTGGTGCAGAACTTTTAAAAACATTTTTTGAGAAAGTATCAGAGGTGGGTGTAATAGAAAAACCAGCTAAGCTGGAAGGGAGAAATATGATAATGATATTAGCTCCTAAAAAGGCCTAACTAAGAGAGGAGGAAACTAAAATGCCAAAAATGAAAACTCATAGAGGTGCAGCAAAAAGATATAGAAAGACAGCAAGCGGGAAGTTCAAAAGAGCTCATGCTTTCAAAAGACACATTCTAAATAAGAAATCTTCTAAGAGAAAAAGAAAACTTAGAAAAGGTACTTATATAAACGCAGCTGAAATTAAGATAGTAAGAAAATTATTACCTTACGTATAGAATATATAGAAGGAAAAGGAGGGTACACTAATGGCAAGAGTTAAAAGATCAGTGCATTCACATAAAAGACGTAAAAAAGTATTAAAGCTAGCAAAAGGATATTATGGTGCAAAAAGCAAA